>NZ_DKIK01000142.1:5941-66098 GCF_002454215.1 Acinetobacter sp. UBA6720 | reverse complement strand
CCAGCAACATCAATGTTGTCTTTGACCGCAAAAGGAATACCATATAACGGCAGTTCTTTACTCAAATCTGAGGCATGTTGTGCTTTTTGTGCTAAGGTTTCGATTTGCTGAATAAGTAGTTCTTTGCTAGCAATAGAGATCCATGCATGATCAGGTTGTGGTAATTGCGCTACATAGTCGATTAAGTCTTCAAGATGAATGTCATGGTTCAGATAAGCTGTTTGCCATTCTTGAAGTGTCCAACCAATGCATTTGTTATGACTCATTTTTTTGCATTCCAACTTGTATACATGATGGAATACAAAAATGCAGAAACTATGCCAATTTGATAAATCTAATTTTTATTTAATTATAGTTGTTTAATATCAATATCTTATTGTTTATTTCTGAATTCTGATGCGAATGTTTATTGGTGTTCGATTCTGCACCAAAACAAGATCAAACGGGATGTAATGGTGCTTTTATACCATGCTGCGATCTTAGATACTCACAGAACATGAGCAAAAAAAGCTCACAATTTGAATCAGCCTGATCAGTTAAGCATTTTCATATTTAGCATCTTAGCCTTCTCACTATTCACATTATATCTCAGCGCAAAACCTATTCACTTTTGCCCTAGAGTAGCTTTTTTAAAAAGTAGCCTATTTTAAAGAAGTCTTTTGTCTTGCACCGTAAAAATGCCATGCTTATATTCTTATTTAGGCTAGGGATGACGTTGTCATGTATTAAATAAAGCCTAGAAGTAAAAAGTAATACCCGTCCATTTCTTAACGGACTGGTATTACTCAATCTGGGTTTTTGACACAAACAAGGGATTAATTTTTAGTTAAAGGTATAATATTTTCCAAGGTACTTCAGTTAGTTTGATTCTTTGAAGGGGATGGAGCTGAACGGCAGTTAACTTCTGAGTTGGGCCCGCAAGATTTTACCAATTGGAGATTTAGGCAATTCTGTACGAAACTCAATATGTTTAGGAATTTTATAGTTGGTCAGACTTTGTTTGCAAAAGCCTATGATTTCCGCAGTTGAAATGTCGTGATTATTGACGACGATGAATGCTTTAACGGCTTCGCCTGTGGTTTCGTCTGCTATGCCAATGACGGCTGCTTCAATAATTTCAGGATGTTGTGTTAACACATCTTCAATTTCGTTTGGATAAACATTAAAACCAGAAACAATAATCAAATCTTTCTTACGATCTACAATTTTTAAAAATCCATCTTCATCCATTGTGGCGATATCTCCCGTTTTAAACCAACCATTTTCTATACTATTTGCTGTTTCTGTCGGGTTGTTGAGGTACTGCTCAATCATATTTGCACCTTTTACCCAAAGTTCGCCCGCTTGCCTAATGCCTATTGCTTGTCCTTGATCATTCACGATTTTTAGCTCTAAGCTGGGCAGTGGAAGACCGATAGATCCTAATTTTTTGTTGATACTTGGTGGATTGATAGAGACCATGCAACAACTTTCTGTCATACCGTAACCTTCTACAATCGGTGAGACAACTTTTTCCCATTCAATGGCTGTAGAGGGGCGCAAACTGGTTCCACCTGAAATGGCGACTTTGAGTGGTGGCGGATTATTACGGAACCATGTTTGTTGTAATAAACCTGCATACAGGGTATCGACACCAGTTAGCCAAGAAATGCGAAATTGTTGGAAGGCTTTTTTAAGATTGTCCAAGGGGCGAGGGTTTGGGATGAGGATATTATGTCCACCTTTATGAAACATAAGTAAAAAATTGAAATTAAAAGCAAAAATATGGTACATCGGTAGTGCAGTGAGTATGTTGTCACCTTGTTGAATTTCCATTTTGCTTGAGAATGCTTGGATAAAATCTTCCGCCATTTTCATCACCGCTAATAGGTTACGATGACTAATGACAGCACCTTTACTTTTGCCAGTGGTTCCCCCTGTATATTGATATAGGGCAATTGGGTGATCTTGGTAAATGAGCGGATCGACTATTTTTTCACCCAGTTTTAAGGCCTGTTTAAAACTCTGGTAGGGGATATCTGGTGTGGTGATGTCTCTGGATATTTTCATTTTAATCATCAGACCAATAGGAAAATTAAAAAAGTCGCTTAAGCTCGCTACGACCAAATCAATTTTCAGTGTATTCAGGACAGGTTGTGCGGTTTTAAGAAATAAATCACAGGCTATCAGCAGTTTGGCGCCGCTGTCTTGAAGCTGATGCTTGAGCTCAGTTGCGGTGTAGAGTGGGTTGATATTGGTGAGAATGAGCCCTGCTTTCCAGATGCCAAAGACTGCAATTGGATAGTGCAGGCTATTGGGCATTTGGATGGCAACGACATCACCTGTGTTCAACTTGAGAACATGTTTTAAATAGTTGGCAAAATGGTCTGAATAGTAGTGAATTTCTTTAAAACTTAGACTTTGGCTAAAACCATTGGGTAGAACCACGCTAAATGCTGGTTGGTCTTGATAATGTTGCGCGGCATAAAGGCAGAATTCACTGACCGAGCCTGACAGGAGTGATTCATTGAGCTGATAATTTTTTAATTGTTTTGGATAACTTTTTTCCCATAACTTATTGTTCATGCTTTATTCCTTTGTTTTGCATGTATTTAAAAATAAAAAGCTGAACTTTTTTAAAAAGTTCAGCAGAATGATTTAAAGCATTACTTCAATATCGCTGAGTGGAAATGCAACACAGCTATAAATCCAGCCAAATTGGCGGTCTGAGCGGCGTAAGTGCGCCTCGTCGGGATTAAAGACTTCACCTGAAATCAGTTTGATCCGACACAGACTGCATTCGCCTGAGCGACAGGCATTTTCGACAAAGAAACCATGTCGTTCTAGACTGTTCAGTAAAGGCTCACCAACCGTGGTAGTAAACTGTCCTTTGCCTCTTACTGTGACTGTCACTTCTTGATTTAATGCAATGTCCGACGTCCAAGTTGACTGTGTGTTTGGGGCTTTGGGGGCACCATTGGCTTCAACTCGAATACGTCGAGCAGGAACTTCTAACTCAGCCAAAAGTTGTTGGCAACTTTGGTTAAATGGCGTTGGGCCACAGATGTAGAACATCTTTTGTTTCGGCTCTGTACCTAATAATTCGCTCAAGCGCTCTGCACTTAATCGTCCTGTTTGACCTTGATAGTCTGCTGTCGGACGAGTGATATATTCGGTTAAAGTGAAATGAGCATACTGTTTGGCCAGTGCTCTGAGCTCTTCGGCATAAATCACATCATCTTCAAAGCTATTGACATAAATCAGGTGGAATCGCTGTTGAAGATTTTGTTCAAGTAGATTTAAAAGCATACTGCGCGCTGGCACACTACCAGAGCCACCTGCCAAAAACACCAGATCATCACCATGAAACAGCGGATTGTGGTGAAAGTTCCCCATTGGACCACTACTTTGCACGATTTGTCCTACCGATAGTTGATCGACCAAATAGTGTGAAACAAAGCCCGCGTCTGCTTTTTTGATGGTGAGATCATAGTAGTCTGCTTGGGTTGGCGAAGATGCAATTGCATAGGGACGAGCTGTGTAAGTACCTGCCACAGTGACAAATAGATTGATGTATTGACCTGCTTGAAATGCTGGCAAGGCTTCACCATGCTGAGAGGCTAGGCGGATGGTTTTAGTCATTGGCGTTTCTTCAATAATCGCCTGAACAATCAAATCAATACGCTTGGGATGCAGCGAGTGCATTATCCGTTGCACTTGGCCTTTATATTCAGAAAAGTCTGTACCATTTTGTTCTAGTTCAGATTTGGCTTGAATAATTTCCTGATAGCCTGTGACTGCATTTAAAATATGTAGATCAGACATTGCTTAGCTCCTATTGTGCCATTTTGTTGAGTTGACGCACCACGGCTTTGGCTGTAGATACTCCCGCAGCATAAGTCGGTTGGAATCCGCCCATCGTGGTCCACGCACTGGCAAAATAAAGCCCTTGTAAATGATTCAATCGGTCTCGGATAAAACTGGTGTCTTCGCGTGTTTGCTTATAACCGTAAATTGCACCGCCTGGAGTATTCAAATAGCGCATCATGGTGAGTGGTGTCGCGACTTCAACTTCCTGAATGTGTTGACGTAGGTTCGGATAGACCTGTTCAATCAGATCAATTAATTCATCCGCAAAACGATATTTGGTTTTGGCATAGTCTTCGGCTTTCACATTTTTCCAGACATCAGCATATTGCAAGCACACCAACACCACTTGACTTTTGCCTTCTGGAGCAGCTTGTGGATCATCGTAGTTATAGCAGGTCAGCATTCCTGAAATAGGGCTATCAAAACTTTCCATATTGTCATGGGTTTTTTCCCAGTCCATGGTCGAGGAAATAAAGGTTGATGCTGCATTGATCTTTAAGTGTGCTGGGGTGCAATCTAGACCCAAATAAATGACAAAGGCAGATGTTCCCATACGTCGAGATTTGAAGTCTTGCTGAATTTTTGTAGGGAGGGGATCGTCTAATAATTCATTAAATGTGAGTACAGGACTAGCATTGGAAATCACGGCTTTACAGTTGATCAAGCGCCCATCTTCAAGCCTAACCCCAGTGACGGCATGATCCTGAGTGATGATCTTTTCCACACCACAGTTGAATTGTGCTTCACCGCCTGACTCTAAGAACGATTCCAACAGCGCATTGGACATGGCTTGTGATCCTCCTTTGATATGCCATGGCTTAAACACCGCATAGGCATATAACATATTGGCGAGATCACTAAATAAGAGATTTTTGGGTGGAATACCTGAATAAAACCAATAGGTCGCCAAAATACTGATTAAGGTTTCATCGGTGAAAAACTCATGCAATACATCGTGGGCAGAACGTAGACCATAGCGTTTAAAGTATGGACAGAGTTGATCAACGAGCAGTGGATCATTGCTTTTTTGTGCTTTAGGTAGGGTTGTAAAACCTTCTAAAGTGACTTTTTCACAGGCCAACATAAATTTTTCAAGTTGATCGGCCTCAGCAGGATACTGTGCTTGTAGCAACTTACGAATCCCTGACCAGCTTGCGGGTAAGGTGATATCGACCTGATTGGAAACAGCGAGTCGATAAAGTTCATGCTCTTGTACAAATTCGACTTTATCCATCACACCGAGTTGATCGAATAACTGTCGCATGATAAATGGGCGCTCTTCTGTGCCTAAACCACTTAGTTGATGCAATGCCACTTCAAATTCAAAATCACCACGGACAAAAGAGGTGGCACAGCCACCGGGTATGTTATGACGTTCAACCAGTAAGGTTTTTTTGCCTGCCTTTTGTGCTGTGACGGCTGCAGTTAAGCCTGCGTTGCCAGAGCCAATGACTACGACATCATAGTTTTGCATTTTAAACTCCAATCTTAACACTGGTAAGATTTGATTAAAAAAAATTAGAAAGGGTTGATTTTTTCTAGCGCTTTATTGAGTTTCAGCGAATTGAATCGGGTGTAAGTTTTCAAATTGCGGTGATGCTTCAGACATACGGCTTTGCACCATGGTTAAAATATCTTGTCCATTTAAAATAGCTGATTGCAACATCACAGTATGGTCTAGGGCTTGAGCCACATTATGGTCTCGACTATAGAGTAGACTGCGTTTAATGCCTTGCATGGCTACAGGTGGCTTTACAGCAATATTTTTTGCAATGCTAAAAGAATGTTCCAATAGTGCTTCTGGTGTTTCTAAAATTTTAACCGCTAGTCCGAGACGGTACGCATCTTCAGCGAGCAATGTGTCTCCCGTGAAAGCAAGATAGCGGGCAAGATTGAAGGGAATTTGATGGGGTATGCGTTGTAATACGCCAATATCCGCCATCATCCCAATATTGGTTTCTTCAATACGAAACTTGGCCTGTGGAGTCACAAAACAAAAATCACATGCTGCAATTAAATCAAAACCTGCTCCGACACAACTACCATGTACTGCTGCAATTACAGGGAATCTAACTTTTTCAAGGCAAGTCAATGCGTCTTGCATCAGAGCTAAGCTTTGCATGATGCTTTCACGTGCTACAGCATTTTGTGCATGAAATTCGGCCTGATTACTAAACATGCTCAGATCAAGACCTCCACAAAATACTTTACCTTGAGCCGAGATAATCAACGCTCGGATCTGTCCAGATTTATGCAATTGTTGAATCACTTGAGGAAATTCACGCCAGAAAGACAAATTTAAACTATTTGCTTTTTCAGGGCGGGAAAGTTGTATATGCGCAATCTGAGCCTGAATACTCAGTTGAAAGCACTCATAATTTTGATTCATCACTCTGTCCTTAAGATGTTTAAAAAATACTCTAAACCTTAATCTTTACAGTGTAAAGATTAATTTAAATGGTGCATTTAAATTTATGCTAGGATAAATGGCAGAAGAATATTGATTTTTACTCAGCACTTTATGAACAAATCCGTCAAAAGAAAAAATTACCATGTTGGTAATCTTGAACCCCAACTCATTGATCAAGCAAAGAAAATGCTTGAAGAAGTCGGACCAGATAAGTTGTCTATTCGGGCTATTTCTGAACAAGTGGGTGTGAGTGCAACGGCTGTTTATCATCACTTTGCCAATAAGGATGAACTATTGAGTCATCTTGCCGCACAAGGCTTTGCTCAGTTAGAAAGTGTTTTGGGACAATGTCAGCAAGGGATAGACAAGAAAAATAAGATGCAGGTGATTAGTCGGCAGTACATGTTATTTGCTTTTGAACATCCTGCCATGTATCAGTTAATGTTTGGTTCTCAATTGGCACATAGTGAAATGAATCCTACTCTTTCTACGGCACGAAAAAATGCTTATGCTGTGGTAGAGCAGTGTGTAGCGGATGTGCTTGAAAAAGATATTCAGTCCAAAGAAGTTCGTTCTGCTGCACTGGCCGCATGGTCTTTTGCACACGGACTCGCGTCATTGATGATTCATAATGTTTTTGAGTTACCAGAACATATTTCTAAAGATGCTGTAATTGAAAAAGCACTTTTAGGGTTTAATCAATTGGTGAAGGCGCATTTAGATTTTGAGTAAAAGGGTATATGGCATTTCTTTTGTGATTGAATAACGTAAATCTTTATGTTTGTGATTTAATTTTATGGCTAGATCGTGGAAATGCTTTTAGAGGCTTAAAATGCAGCATTCTGCTGAATGCATGAAACATTTTAAGCTCTAATCATCCGTTTATATAACTGTTAAACTTTTGATGCTGCCTCAATAATTACTTTTGCAACTTCAGCTGCTTGTGACAAATGTGGAACATGACTTGCCTTCAAGGTGGTGATATTAGCTGACATTCTTTCAGCCATTTTCTTTTGTAGCTCAGGTTGCAACATATAGTCATCTTCACTAATGATATAAGTGGATGGTTTCACTTTCCACGCGGCAGCATTTACTTTTTCTTCAAAGTTTCTTGCCCGAATTGGGGTTTGTGTTGCATACATCAATTGGGTTTGAACAGAGTCATTAAGATCTTGTGCAAGATGTTGTTCAATACCTTCAAGGCTCAAAGTTAAAAAGCCGTCTTGGTCACTGACTAAATGAGCAAAGCCCGATGGTGCAGGAAGGCCTTGTCCTAAGTCGACGATCGACTCACCAACGGCGGGTGCAAAAGCGGCGACATAAACCAAAGATTTTACTGACTCATGTTGTCCTGCTTCAGTTATCACCATGCCTCCCCAAGAATGCCCCACAAGGACGACCGAACCTTCAACTCTATTTAATACACGTTGAGCTGCGATTACATCGTCATCTAAGGAGCTTAAAGGGTTTTGTACCGCGATAGTATTGAAGCCTTCAGCGTGTAAAAGTTTGAGAACTTGATTCCATGTTGAACCGTCTGCAAATGCACCGTGTACAAGTACAATTGTTGGTTTATGGTTATAGGCTGCTTGAGTATCTGTGTGTTGATGGTTTTGCATGATGTATCTCTTGATTTGAATATTGTTGATGTGCTCACTATACATAGGAAATAATTTGAGATAAATTATCTAAAAATATCAACATTAGGTATAAAAAGATTCAAATGGATAGATTCTCTTGTATGCAAGTGTTTGTTAAGGCTGTGGAGCTAGGCTCTATTTCTGCCGCAGCAATTGAGTTGGATCTATCTTCACAAGTGGCTGGAAAGCACATAAGATTTCTTGAACAAAGCTTAGAAATTAAGTTGTTGAATCGGACAACTCGCCAGCAAAGTCTGACTGATGCAGGACGGATTTATTATGAAAAAGCCAAGCATATTTTGGCTGAGATGCAAGAAGCAGAGGCTTTTTTAGCGGAGACACGTTCAACGCCTAGAGGCAAGTTACGTATCAGCGCACCCGTCACTTTTGGGAATCATGCCTTGGCACCCGCCATTACCGAATTTTTAAAGACCTACCCTGAAGTCTCTGTTGAATTGAATCTCAGCAATCGTAAAATCGACTTAGTTGAGGAAGGTTACGATATTATTTTTCGTTCTGGTGAATTGCAGGATAGTGGGCTATTGGTGCGGGGGTTGGCTCCTTATCAACTCGTATTATGTGCTTCTCCAGCATATATTCAGTCTAGTGCTCCACTGTCGATACCAGAAGATTTAAAAAACCATGAATGTTTGGTCTTTACACATTCTATTTTGCGCACAGAATGGTCATTTAAAGGGCCTAATGGGATAAGTTCGGTTTTAATTACAGGCAGATTTTGGACAAATAGTGGTGAAGCCTTACGTGCAGCTGCGATTGCGGGACAGGGGCTACTTTTACAGCCTTATGAGCTAGTGGCGGATGACTTGGAAAGAGGGCAATTAATACGGGTATTACCTGAGTATGAGCCAGTGATTGGTTCATTACATATTTTGTATTCACGTGATCGTAGAATGACGCCTAAATTAAAGAGTTTTATTGATTTTATTTTACTTAAATTTGGAATTTAAAAGGAACAGTAGCCATAGCATTGAATATATTTTTAGCTCAATTTTACGCTTGCTATGACACTCAACTATTTAGTTTTTCTAAATTATTTTTGGCATTAGATTGATAATTTGAACGAGTCTTCAATAGAAGTATGTTGCGACTGAAGCAAAAATGCTCTTCTTTTTGATGAAACAAAGCCTTGATGTAAAACGACAATGCTGTATATAGTTCTCAGTATAGCATCATTTATGAGCATAATTCGTTTAGTCCGCTAGTTGCCAAGTTGTGAAAATTAAGTTGTGATTCGAGCAAAAGTCATCAACTACAGGTCAGTCCATTTTAAATAGATTTTATTGAGTAAAATTAAAAAATAGTAAAGTTAGTATGGATTAGCAAAAAATAAAGATGAGAAAAACATGAGTGCAGAAGTTGATTCATTAGGATTGGTGGGTCCTGTCGTACTGTTAAGTGCTGCGGTGATTGCCGTTCCCCTTTTTAAACGTATTGGTCTAGGATCTATTTTAGGTTATTTAATTGCAGGGCTGATTATCGGGCCATTTGGTTTTGCTTTTTTTAATAATCCTACAGCCATTTTACATATCGCTGAGCTGGGCATCGTGATGTACCTCTTTATCATTGGATTGGAGATGCAGCCTTCACATTTGTGGAGTTTAAGGAAAGAAATTTTTGGATTGGGCAGTTTGCAAATCTTGATCGCGGTGGCTGCGTTGACAGGCATGGGCATGCTGTTTGGTTTTAGTTGGAAAATAGCTTTCATTGCTGCTGCGGGTTTTGTTTTGACCTCGACTGCCATCGTGATGCAATTGCTCAATGATCGAGGCGAATTACATCAACGGCGGGGGCAAAAGATCGTTGCAATACTGCTGTTTGAAGATCTATTGATTGTTCCATTATTAGCCTTGGTCGCATTTATGTCCCCCAATCATGCGACTGAAAGTTCATCAATTGATTTACAAGGGATTGGCATAGGGCTACTGGCAATTGCTGGCTTAATTGTTGCTGGGCATTGGCTACTCAATCCTTTATTTAGAGTTTTAGCAGCAGCGAAAGCACGTGAAGTCATGACTGCCGCTGCACTTTTGGTGGTTTTAGGTGCCGCGTTGCTGATGCAACTCAGTGGTTTATCCATGGCGCTAGGAGCATTTTTAGCAGGCGTTTTGCTCTCCGAATCAACTTTTCGCCATCAAATTGAAGCGGATATTGAACCGTTCCGAAGTCTACTTTTGGGGCTATTCTTTTTAGGGGTAGGCATGTCTTTAGACTTGTCTGTGGTCAAAGCAAATTGGCAACTCATCCTCAGTGGTGTGATTGCGCTGATGTTGACTAAAGCACTCATGATCTATGTGGTGGCACGTTTAACCAAGAGTAATCATATTGAAGCCTTGGATAGAGCTTTACTCATGGCGCAGGGCGGTGAGTTTGCATTTGTGCTCTTTAGTGCCGCAACGACCGCTCAAATTATTGATAACACCATTAAGTCAAATTTAACTGCAATTGTCGTGCTATCCATGGTGTTGACTCCAATTATTGGGGTGATATTTAAACGCTTTACTATTGCAACGGATGAGCATTCATTAGATCAGGTGCGAGTTGCTGACGGCTTAACAGGCAAAGTACTAATGATTGGTTTCGGTCGTTTCGGTCAGGTGGCCAGTCAGTTGTTATTGGCTCGTAGCGTGGATGTGACCATTATTGATAACGATGTCAACATGATCCAAAACGCAGAAAAATTTGGTTTTGATGTCTATTATGGCGATGGATGTCGTTTAGATATTTTACATGCATCTGGTGCAGATACAGCCGAAGCCATTTTGGTTTGTGTTGATCACAAAGAAACCATTAATAAAATTGTAGAACTAGTCAATGCTGAGTTTCCTTTAGCCAAACTGATTGTACGTTGTTATGACCGTGAACATGCGTTGTATCTGTCGAAGAAAAATGTCAGTTTGATGGTACGGGAAACCTTTGAATCCGCATTGGTTCTAGGTCAAACTGCCTTGCAGCAACTGGGTGTTAGTCCAGAAGAAATACAGCAAGTGAGTGATGATATTCGTGCTTTAGATAGTCAGCGTTTTGAAACGGAGGTAGCGGCTGATGATGTTAATGCAGGTATTGGGATACAGTACACTCAGCGTAACCCTCGTCCTACTTCACCGTTGATTAAGCCACAGCATACAGGGCAAGTTTTAAATGATAACGAATTCATAAAGCCTCGTGATACGGATAGTTGAGTTTTCGTTTAACGCTTAAACTTGGAGATAAAAGAGGTCTGTTTCAGGCCTCTTTTTCTATATGAAGTAATTCCATGTGGCTTAAGGGTATGGTTGCTTAATTAAGTATTTAAATGTTCTAAGGTTGAAATAAAATCCGTAAATTTCTCACCTTGAATTACCACATGTGCTTTCAGCAAAGCCTCGGCTTCTTGTTCATGACCTGCAAAAATGGCCTCTAAAATTGCGCTATGCTCTGAAAATGAATGATTCATTCGATGGTTAACGCGGAGTTGTAGGCGGCGGTATGGGTGCAAACGTTTGTGCAAGGTACAGGCTTGTTCAATTAAAAAGGCATTATGACTGGCTTGGTAAATAGCAAAGTGAAATAAACGGTTGGCCTCATAATAATTTTCTGAGTCGTTCTGATTTAAATAGTCCTGACATAACTGATGCAGGCGTTGTAATTCTTGCTTTTCTTCAGGTTGAATGCGCCGTGCTGCCAGTCGTCCACACATGGCTTCTAATTCAGCCATCACCTCGAACATTTCACAGAGAGTGAGTGAATTAATGGCTGGAATAATTGCGCCACGACGTGGGCGAATTTCAACCAAGCCTTCAGCGGCCAATAGCTTTAATGCCTCACGAATCGGGGTACGTGAAGCACCATAGCGTTCGCACAGTTCTTGTTCATCTAGCTTCGTCCCAGGCAGGAAAAAGCCATAAATAATATCATCCTCTAACTTTTTACTAATTTGAATAGAAAGAGGAAGTTCCGCAATTGAAGTCATACATCACCAAAAATTGTATACAATTTATGTTTATTTGAGTACAAAACATTGTACACTGGATACAGATAAGCTATAACTATAGCAAATTATAAGTCAGATTATTAGAAGCGCTGCATGATCCAGGGAGGATTCAGCAATGATTATTTACGGAACAGCCATATTGGCAGTCTGCCATTTACTTGGTGTTTATCTAGGCAATGCTCTCGGGATTGCCCTTGGTGTACAAGCCAATGTAGGTGGTGTGGCCATCGCCATGATTTTATTAATTCTATCGAAGGAACTGTTAGCGAAACGTGGGCACTTACCTCAAGTGACTCAATTTGGTGTGTTGTACTGGTCAGGTATGTATATCCCGATTGTGGTTGCCATGTCGGCAGGCCAAAACGTAGTTGCGGCTATGTCGGGTGGGATGTTGGGTTTGATTGTTTCGGTTGCGTCTTTAATTGGCACTGTCTTGGTGATTCGTTGGTTGAATAAATCCAGTGGCGACTATGACAGCTATGAATGGGCTGTAGAGCCAACTGAAAAAGCCGCTTAAGGACAAGGGTGTTGTCATAACACGAAATAACAATCAGTTGTACGGTTACAAGGAAGAAACGCAATGGAAGAAATAATTACGGTTTTTACCAAAAATGCCCTCGTCGCGGCGCTCGCAGTGACTGGTTTAATGATGTATGTGTCGCATCTTTTGTCGAAATATCTCACCAAAGGCAAGTTACAAAGCTCAGCCATCGCCATCACTCTGGGGCTGGTCTTGGCTTATTTTGCAGGGATTTATACTCAAGGTGAAAAGGGCATTTCAGATATCGCCATTTTCTCAGGTTTCGCTTTACTCGGTGGTGCCATGATTCGTGACTTGGCCATTGCATCAACGGCGTTTGAAGTTGACGTCAAAGAAGTGAAAAAAGCAGGAAAGGTGGGTCTGATCGCGCTTGCACTTGGCTGCGTGATTCCATTTTTGATCGGTGCAATGGTGGCGTGGTTGATGGGCTATAAAGATCCTGTTTCGATGACCACGATTGGCGCAGGTGCGATGACCTATATCGTTGGACCAGTAACAGGTTCAGCCATCGGTGCAAGCTCAGAAGTGATTGCATTATCAATTGCAATTGGTCTGATTAAAGCGGTGTTTTTCATGGTGGGTACACCGTTATTCGCAAAATTTATGTATCTCAAAAGTCCACGTTCTGCCATGGTTTTTGGTGGAATGGCAGGAACGACCAGTGGCACAGCAGCAGGTTTAGCAGGAACTGATGTACGTTTAGTGCCCTATGGTGCATTGGTCGCAACCTTCTATACCGGTCTTGGTTGTTTACTTGGGCCCTCTGTATTTTTTCTCACAATCAATGCCATCTTCGGCTAAGCACAGCATAAAGGTGACCCCATGAACCAAATGGTTAAGACGCGCTTATGGGATAAGCAGCGTACCCGCAGACTAGAAAAACTGAATCTTGCCAAAGAAAAAGGCTTTGCAAAACAAGTTGAGCATGCTCGGGTGATTGAACTTTTGGAAACGGTGATTTCCAGTGGTGATCGCGTTTGTTTGGAAGGTAATAACCAAAAGCAGGCCGATTTTCTGTCAAAGAGTTTAAGCCAGTGTAATCCAGAGGTAGTTCATGACTTACATATCGTACAGTCGGTATTGGCTTTACCCAGTCACATAGATGTCTTTGAAAAAGGTATTGCTTCTAAGGTCGATTTTTCCTTTGCAGGCCCACAAAGTTTACGTCTAGCGCAATTGGTTCAGCAGCAAAAAATCAGTATTGGTTCGATCCATACTTACCTTGAGCTGTATGGGCGTTACTTTATTGATTTGACGCCAAATGTCTGCTTGATTACGGCACATGCGGCCGACCGAGAGGGCAATCTTTATACAGGTGCGAATACCGAAGATACGCCTGCAATTATTGAAGCGACTGCATTTAAAAGCGGGATTGTGATTGTGCAGGTCAATGAAATTGTCGATAAGTTACCGCGTGTGGATGTACCTGCGGATTGGGTCGATTTTTATATCGAAAGTCCCAAGCACAACTATATAGAACCATTGTTTACCCGTGATCCTGCACAAATTACCGAAGTGCAAATTTTAATGGCGATGATGGTCATTAAAGGCATCTATGCACCATATCAAATTCAACGCTTAAATCATGGTATTGGTTTTGATACTGCGGCAATTGAATTATTGCTGCCTACGTATGGGGCATCCTTAGGACTAAAGGGACAGATTTGTACCAATTGGGCTTTGAATCCGCATCCAACTTTAATTCCTGCGATTGAAAGTGGATTTGTCGATTCGATCCATAGCTTCGGTTCTGAAGTAGGGATGGAAGACTATATTAAAGAGCGTCCAGATGTGTTCTTTACAGGCAGTGACGGCAGCATGCGTTCCAATCGTGCCTTTAGTCAAACTGCGGGTTTATATGCCTGTGATTTGTTCATCGGTTCAACCTTGCAAATTGACTTACAGGGCAACAGTTCAACTGCAACCGTAGACCGTATTTCTGGTTTTGGTGGTGCGCCGAATATGGGCTCTGACCCGCATGGACGCCGTCATGCCAGTTATGCCTATACCAAAGCAGGCCGTGAAGCGGTCGACGGTAAACTGATTAAAGGGCGTAAGTTGGTGGTGCAATTGGTCGAAACATACCGTGAACATATGCATCCTGTCTTTGTTGAAGAATTAGATGCGTGGCAATTGCAGGACAAAATGGAGAGTGAACTTCCGCCCATCATGATTTATGGCGAAGACGTGACCCATATTGTGACGGAAGAAGGTATTGCTAACTTACTGTTATGTCGAACCCCAGAAGAACGTGAACAAGCCATCCGTGGTGTGGCAGGTTATACCCCAGTGGGGATGCAGCGTGATGAGACCAAAGTGGACGAGTTACGCCAGCGCGGCATTATTCAACGCCCAGAAGATTTAGGCATTGATCCAACACAGGTCAGTCGTGATTTGTTGGCGGCAAAATCGGTGAAAGATTTAGTTAAATGGTCGGGTGGTTTATATAGCCCCCCAAGTCGCTTTAGAAACTGGTGATCGACATGGAAAAGTTAAAATTTGAATTGCAATCAGTGCCGCTGAGCGCCGAACAAGCGGCGGTCATTTGTGGTGTGGTCGGTTCTGGAAATTTAGAAGTCTTGGTTTCACAGCATGATCAGGCGGATATTTGTCGGATTGAAGTCACCACATCAGCCGTCGGTTTTCAACATGTTTGGAAGTCTGTGCTGAATGAGTTTGCACAACGTCATGCAGTAGCAGGGCTTAAATTTCAGTTAAATGATATGGGCGCAACCCCAGCAGTGGTGAACCTACGCTTAAGCCAAGCAATATCTATGTTTAAGGGAGTATAGAACATGGATCAAGTGATGCTCAAAAACAGTTTTTATGAAAAAACCGCACGTGCGCGGATTCAAGCGCTCGTCGATGCTCAGAGTTTTAATGAAATACTCAAACCGACTGAAGTTGAAGTCAGCCCACACCTGTCTGCTTTGGATATTCCGGGTAGTTTTGATGATGGCGTGATTATTGGTACGGCACGTGTAAACGGAACAGCTGTACATATCATGGCGCAGGAAGGCCAGTTTATGGGCGGTGCTGTGGGGGAAATCCACGGGGCGAAAATTGTCGGTCTTTTGCATAAAGCCATTCAAGATCAAGCGCAAGCGGTGCTGTTTTTTGTCGATTCAGGTGGTGTGCGTTTGCATGAAGCCAATGCCGGTCTCATCGCTATTTCCGAAATTATGCGTGCCATGTTACAGGTACGAAATGCAGGCATTCCCATTATTACGGTGATTGGCGGAACCTGTGGTGCTTTCGGTGGTATGGGCATCAGTTCGTGTTTGAGCAGTGCCATCATTATGACGGAAGAAGGACGTTTGGCACTGTCTGGGCCAGAAGTGATTGAAACAGTTAAAGGCGTAGAAGAGTTTGACTCGAAAGACCGTGCTTTGGTTTGGCGCGTGACTGGCGGTAAACATCGTTACTTACTGAACCATGTGCAGGCTTTGGTTGAGGATGATATTACCGATATTCGTGATGTGATTTTAACGCAACTAGACGCCAAGGCTGCTTCTTTAGATTTAGAACAATTATTGCAACAGCAGCAACAGCTTGAGCAGCAGTACCAACGCTGGTTTGGTAAAAATGATGGTTTACAGATTTGGCATGACATGGGAATTTCACAGCCAGAAAAAATTCCGATGTTGTCTGCCCATGAAGTTGTGTTGTTAAAGCAAGGATGAGCTCATGAATACAGAATTACTTTTACAACAGTTGTTTCCGCATCAACTGGATTATCAGATCGAAGGTTATGTGATTAAGGGTAATGCGCAAACGGATGCAGGCCCAGTGCGGATTCTTGGCACAGTCAATGCAGCACCTATTAATCAACAGATTGCGATGGAACTGGCAGGTGAAATTTTAGAGTTGGTACAGCAGAAGCAACAGACACCTGTAGTGTTTATTGTGGATACTCAAGGTCAAGCGCTTTCTCGTGCCGATGAGTTACTGTGCTTAAACCGTACCTTCGCGCATTTGGCATCTTGTGTTGACCTACTGCGCAGAAGTGGACATGCCAATCTTGCGATTATTTTTGGTCAAGCCGTCAGTGGTGGGTTCTTGTCCTATGGCCTCATGGCAAACGAAGTTTATGCACTGAGTGATTCTCAAGTGAAAGTTATGGACTTAAACGCGATGGCACGGGTCACTAAAATTCCAGTCGAAAAGTTAAAAGAGTTGTCGCAAAGCTCAGCTATTTTTGCTCCAGGGGCAGAAAACTTTTACAAAATGGGCGCAATCAATGCCATTTGGCCAGATTTGGAGACCGATTGGGTTAGCCAAGCGCTGTTAAATCAACAACAACATCTCGAAGCTTATCTGACAGATCAACGCCGTATGGTGGGGCAGCAGCGTCAAGGGCGTGTGTTGTGTAATACCATTATTGAGAAAGTTGTCCACAGTTAAGGAAGCAGATATGGATCGTCATGACTTAGCTTATCTTTGTGATTCAGCACACTTACATTTTTTAGATGTTTCTTTACCTGAAACAGTGAAACAAAAGGTGTATCAGCTGTTGAGCCAACATATTCCAATGACCGTTTGTCGGCAGGACGATCTGGATGCGGGACAAGTGAAGCTGGCGGTCAATTGCTTGGTTGAAGGCTATAAATATCGGGTGGCGTGCTTAGTCGAGAAACACGAGATCGAGCAGATCACTCGACCGCTTTCTCTACAGGCTTTGTTAAAAGCGGATTCGCAGCTCCTACAACCTAAAGTGCTGAGTGATTTTGCAGGCAACTTAGAACAATTGGGCTGCAAAGTATATGTCTATGGCTCCTATGCCTATGAATATCTCACTAAAGAAGCTTATGTACGTTCAACATCAGACTTGGATTTGGTGTTATATCCAAAAGATTTAACACACACTTCAGAGATTCTAAATCTGCTTCAACAGGCTCAAGCTCAGAGTTCTATTCGCTTGGATGGAGAGATTCAAACCCATCCAGACTGGCATATGTCATTTAATGAGTTAATTGCGGTTTTTCCTGAAATGAAACAGCAAGTGATCGTCAAAGGAATTCAGCGTGTCGAGATGCTGAGATTAGAACAATTCTTCGAAGGGAAGCTTGGATATGCAAATGCTACAACCACATGAAGTTTTATGTCCGAACATTATCAGGACTGCTGAAAGATTAGACCGTTTGGCATGTATGGCGTTATTGGATGAAGCCAGTTTAGAACATAAGCCCGGTTTGGTTTGTCCAAGTTCACAGGGCAGTCATCATGACATGGACTTTAGCTTGTTCCAATGCAGTGTGAATGCGTTACAGGGCTATTTTCAGGTGCAATGCTTGAATGGCTATCACGATGTCGATTTTGACGAGATTCGACAATGTGGCATTTTAGCTGAACAAAAAATGATGACCGCAACTCAGCAGATCAATACCCATAAAGGGGCGATTTTTAATTTAGGTTTTGCCAGTGCTGCAGTAGGACAATGTCTAGCAGCTGATAGTCCCTTGAATGCAGGCTCAATCAGTCACAAAATTCAAAGTACTTGGCAGGATGAACTGTTACATCATCTAGAGCGTAATCCCAACAGCCACGGACAACGTATGCGTAGTCAATATGGCATCACAGGGGCGATTGAAGAAGTGGCTTCAGGTTTTAAAACGGTGATGGATGTTGCTTTGCCGACGTATATCGAGATTTATGCCAGAACGGCCAATGCACAGCAGGCTACAATTCAGACTTTATTCAGTCTGATGGCCTATGTACAAGACACCAATATCGTTTGGCGCGGTGGTTTATCAGCCTTATATATTGTGCAGGATCTAGCCAAGCAGTTTTTGGCCCGTGGCGGTGTGCTACAGCACAATTGGATGCAAGACGTAGCTAAAGTGGAAGGTTATTTCGTTCAGCATCGTTTAAGTCCGGGGGGCAGTGCCGATTTATTGGGGGTGACTTTATTCATGCTGAAGGTGGAACATGAATTTCGCAATCATATTTAGTGGGCAAGGACTTCAAAGCTTAGCCCATGTGCAAGAGCTACTCACTTTGGCAGATGAGCTTCATGTATCAGAGAGTTTAAAGCAACATTTGCCACGACTATTTTGTTCCGATTTAACCGAAGCAGATTTGTATGCGAATGAGTTCGCGCAGCCTTTTATTTTTGCTTTGCAATGGTGTCGTTGGCAAAAGTTAAAGCCTGAGATTGAGGACCTTATGAGTTTCTCAGGCTATTCTCTCGGCGAGTTAAGTGCGCTCATTTGTGCAACGCAGATAGGTTTGGAGCAAGGACTATATTTGGCCCAGCAGCGAGCCTCGTTAATGTCTTTAGCCTCTCAGCATGCATGTGGCTTAATGGCTGTTCAGGGCATCAATCTCAATACACTTGAAGCGTTGTTGACTGAAACGTCAACCGCACTTTCCATTAAGCTCAGTGATAGTAGTTTTGTCGTGGGTGGGGCTGATGCCAATTTACAGCAGTTGACTCAGCAACTCGAATTGCGAGGAACACGTTTTGTTAAACGCTTGAATGTCACCGTTGCATCGCATACCGCATGCATGGATGCTGCAGTTCAGCCGTATCGGCAGGTTTTACAACAACAAGACTTTGCTGGTTTGTGCACGGCCATGATTAGCGGTTCGGGTGGGCATAAGTTTTTTAAGACCACAGATGCCGTGAGTGCGCTCATTCAGCAAATGAATCACGCGATTGATTGGGATGCTTGTTTAAGTGCAATACAAGAAAATCAGCCTGATGTAGTCTTAGAAATTGGGCCAGGCAACGCCTTAAGTAAAATGCTCTTGGAGCGTAATCCACATTGCATCGTACGTGCGGTGGATGATTTTAAAAGTTGGTCTGGATTGCAGGTATGGTTAGAAAAACAAAGTATTGGATCATCCTGAAACGAAGACGATATGAGATAAAATTTATTCGGTGCTTTTTCGTTTTAAATCACACTCAGTCGTCCTGAAGATCGTTCAATGTCTACATCACTTCTTCAGTATGTAGATGAACTGAATAACACATGAAGAGCCGTGTTCCCTTATCCGCTTTTTGTCCTGATTAAATTAGCTTGAACCTACGACGAATGGTTGGTTTAGAAGGGCAATGGATTATTGATAGCAATCATGTTTATCGAGTTTTAAAACGCAGTATGAAGCTGAATTTTCTATTCTACATATCATCATTTATTTTTAATTTTTAAGCGATTACCTCACTCGTTTATGGGATTTTAGAACAAAATTGTGCTCCAAAATCTATAATCTTCTACTATGCGTATGGTCTCACTATTAGATAAATAAAAATGATGAAAATAACAAAAAATGCCAAAAAATAAAAAAAATTATTGAAAATTTTAAAAAATGTGATAGATTTCACGCTTACTTTTTATATGTGTGAACCTCTATATAAAAAAGTATCTATAAAAAGCAATGTTATTCATAGCGATTGCTTTTTGATTATCTAATTTAATAGTTTTAGGTCGTTATATGAAAAATTTTCTTACTACTGCATTATTGGCTTCTGCTGGTTTAGTTTTAGCTGGACAGGCAAATGCGGCTACCACTTCAAAAACAGCAACTGCTGACTTTAAAGTGAAAATTGAAGTGCTTTCTACTTGTGCAATCAATGCCACTGATATTGATTTTGGTAGTGTAAACAGTGCTGTGGCTGCAAATGATAAAACAGGAACATTAAATGTTACTTGTACAAGCCAAACACCATATAAAGTGGGTTTAGCAGGCAGTGGGAAAATGACACATGAGACAGATACTTCATCTAGCATCGCATATCAGTTATTCCAAAATACAAGTGACAAAAGCCAGTGGGATAATAATAGTAATCTATACTCAGGTGTAGGTTCAGGTAGCGTACAGGCTATTCCTGTTGTTGCAAAAGTATCTGGTTCAACAAATGTTCGAGCAGGTAAATATATCGACACGGTTACCGCTACAGTAACGTATTAATTTTTGCTATCGTAAGGATATTCTTCACGAAAAGGGTATCGGCATGAAAAATACGTCGCGTTGGTCAAATGTACTGCGTAAGTGTAGCTTAGGTATATTGGCAACGAGTATTTTTATGATACAGGCGCATGCTGCAAGTTTGCAGGTTGCGCCTATTTTATTGGAATTTTCGCCTCAAGAAAAAGTCAAAGAACTTTGGTTAACCAATACTGGGGATGAAGCCATCCAAGGTCAAGTTCGAGTAAATGCTTGGACGCAAACCAATAATCAAGATATTTTAACCCCGTCTAAAGATCTGATCGCAAGCCCAATGGTATTGACGATTCCCGCAGGCCAAAGACAGTTGGTTCGTCTTATTCGTAGTACTGCAAGCAATAACTCATCTGAGCAAGCTTATCGTTTGATTGTTGATGAGCTACCGAACCCTCAAGCAGAAAAGCAAAGTGGTCTTCAGTTGTTGTTGAAATATTCAATTCCTGTATTTTTTAAGGCCTCAAGCACTGATGTCATTCAACAAGGTGTAACCTCGCTCAATGGCATGACATTTAAATACAATGCGAACAAATTAACGGTTACTAACCTGTCTCCGCACTATAAACGTTTTAGCCAGTTTGCCTATGTTGATGCGCAGGGGCAAAAAACACCCATCCAAAAAGGACTCATGGGGTATGTGCTGAGTGGTCAAAGTATGCAATGGTCTATTCCTGCTACGATAAATGTCAAACCTAATGGAAAATTTGTAGCAGTTGTAAATATGGATGTTCGGGAACAAGAACTTCCTATATCTCCTTGATATCTTATGTCTTTGGGAGTTTCTTCATTGAACGTTCGAGTCGGTCGTTTACTCTGTGCAGGGCTAATTATTGTTATTGCTCCTCACGTTTTTGCAGAGTCGGACTCCCCAGAGCAAGCAAGTGAAATCCAGCAAGACTTATACTTGGATGTCGAACTTAATCAGTCTGTTCAGCCACAAATTGGTCATTTCCTGCAACGAGGTCAACAGCTTTATATAGACCGTGCATCTTTAGATAGTTTTGCCATTCATGCGGATGCTCCGCAAATGCTCATAGATCAAGCTACTTATATTGCGCTTGATCAAATTAATGGATTGAGCTATCAGTATGATGATTTGAATCAGAAAATATCAATACAAGTACCTGTCGAGTTGTTAAGCGGACAAAACCAATATGGTTATCAAGCTTTACCTGCCGCCAGTATTAACCCATTACAAGAAAAAAAGGGGCTGTTACTTAACTACACGGCATTTGCCCAACAAAATGATGATGTTTTTTCATTTAATGGTTGGAATGAGCTACGCTATTTTGGCTTATTTAATGGCGTTTTAAGTCTGTCAGGAAATTATCAGTATCGAGATCATGTCGCGACTGATGGTCAAATACTTGATACGTATTGGGAAAAAGATTTTCCAAATCAATTGCTGCGATTGCGTTTAGGTGATGCTCAAAGTGATGCGCTTACATGGACACGTTCAACGCGTTTGAGCGGTTTGAGCATATCTAAAAACTTTGCATTACAGCCTTATACGGTAACCACGCCCTTAATGAGTTTTAAGGGGCAGGTGACTTTGCCCTCTCAAATTGATCTGATTATTAATGGGATCAAGCAATCTTCACAAAATGTGGTACCGGGGCAATTTGATATCCAAACCATCCCGAGTATTACGGGGGCTGGAAATGCCCAGATGGTCATTACCGACATCAATGGTCAGCAGCAAGTTCAAAGTTTTTCTTTGTATCGTGCCAATCATTTATTGGCACAGGGACTAAATGATTGGTCTTTGAACTTGGGTTATCCTAAGCTTAATTATGGTCTATCTTCTTTTGATTATGCGAATGATCCCGCTTTTAGTGGAAATTATCGTTATGGACTAAGTAATACTTTCACAGTAGAAACGCATGCCGAGCTTACGGAACAATTGCAACAAGCAGGTTTAGGAACAGTTTATCAATTAGGCAAGCGCGCAGGGCAAATCAATGTTTCCTATGCTTATAGCCATACATCCGAGCAACAAGGTCAATTGTTGGGTTTTGGCTATAGCTGGAACTCCGCATTGCTCAGTCTAAACTATAATGGCCTACGTCAGTTCGGACAGTTTAATGATATTGCAAGCTTAAACGATGCAACATTTGCAAGCCAGTCCGATCAATTTTATATGGGACTAAATACTAAATTTGGACAATTTGGCGGTAGCTATATTCAGCAGGAATACATAGATCAAGCGAGTAATCGTTTTGTCTTGCTCAACTGGTCTTATATTTTACCGCGACGAATGAACTTGAGTTTGAGTTATAGCCGTGACTTGTTAAATAAAGAGAATAGTTATTATCTATCTTTAAATTTACCATGGGCAAAGCGTAATTCTGCGACACTTACCGCTCAGCGTAGCAATGACCAAAACCAAATGAGTCTGAATGTTTTACATTCTGTGGATCAAGACCAAGGTGGTTTAGGTTGGCAAGCTTTAGCCAACCATACTGAGCAATATTCACAATTTCAGGGGCAGTTGGATTATTTAGGACGTTATGGTTTGGCACAATTTAATGTGCAACATACCGAATCTGATCAACAAAATAATACCAGTGCTTATGCTTCAGTGAGTGGTGGGTTGGTGATTTTAAAAGATACAGTATTAGCTAAACGTCTAGGCAATGGTTCATTTGCAGTTGTTTCAACAGATCAAGTTGCAGATGTACCTGTACGTTTAGAAAATCGTTTAATTGGCAAAACAAATCGGAAAGGTTATTTACTGCTTGATTATTTAAATCCATATCAGCATAACAGTGTGGCTGTAGATACTTTGGATTTACCGATCAATTTAAAAATTGAAACGACACAGCAGGATGCAGTTCCTCGGCAGTCGAGTGGGGTATTTATTCGGTTCCCGATGTATCAGGTCAAATCACTACAACTTCAAGTGGTCGATTTGCAAGGAAATAACCTTTCGGTAGGAACTTCTGTCTGGCAAGAAAAACCAAATGAGCAACTTCAACCGACGACTATTGTGGCGCATGATGGTATGGTGTATTTGGATAATGTAAAAAATAATACCCTATATATAGGTGATCAGCTCAAGCAGTGCAGAGTAAAGTTGCCAGATCTTGAAACTTTAAATGGTTATAGTGATTTGGGGCAAATCGTATGTCAGTAAACTACAGTCACTGGTTTAAAATGAACTATTCTAGCCATTATTTGGCTTGTATTGGCTTGTTGCTCCTTAGTTGTGGGCTGATCTATTCGCCTGCGCATGCAGAAAGCTGCTGGATTGGGGGGGCAACTCTCAGTTTAGGTACTGCAAATGCTCAAGGTTCTTCTACTGCTTCAACGGATGTCACGGTTAGCTGTAACTCTAATTGGAGTCAGCCAGTCACATATAAAATGTGTTTAGCAATTGATAGTACATCTCCTTCGGGGAATGATCCTCGTAGTATGATTAGCTATAATCCTGAAACACTGCTCAATTATCATTTGTACTATGATGCTGCGCGAACGTACAAAATTCCAGGTTCAGACCGTAAAAGTCAGGCGCAGTGCCAGACTTTTCAAGTCGAGGCTGGGCAGGCGAATGCAAGTACTCAAATTAAAATATATGGACAAGTGCTCGCTGGGCAAGTGGTTCCTGCGAGAAGTTACACCACAAATAGTGTAAATCTGAAACTTTATTCTGCTTTTCGTTATGGTTCTGCAATACCTAGCAATGAAGAGGTTTTTGCAAATTCAAATACAGGAAATAATAACCTCATCGTTAACTCCAATTATGAAAATAGTTGTTTAATCCAATCGGCTACGGATATTGACTTTGGAGCTGTTGAACAATTAAACACCCCATTATTTGGTTCAGGACTTATTCGTTTGGCTTGTCCAACAGGAACCAGTATGCAAGTTAGTTTGGATAATGGCGTAAATGCGCAAGGAAGCCAAAGACGAATGAGAAATGCAGTGGGAAGTTATATTCAGTACAATTTATATAAAGATGTTAGTCGTTCACAAATATGGCAGGCGAATGTTTTTTATCCTGTAGATAACCAGAGTGTTCCTGTGTATGCAGCTGTTCCAGCTCAAACAATCACAAGTATTGGACAATACTCCGACACAATCACAGTCACTTTAACTTACTAAGTTGCTCATTATTCCTTGTAAGCTTAATAGGTAATGGTTGCGGTCACTTTGTCACTATATTGTCCTGCAGGAACATTAGCATTGGGAACTTTTCCCCAAATGGTAATATTTTGCGTTTGCCCAGTACCTTGTTGAGACAAACGATTGTCTGCAATATTGCCCCATTCTTTACTCATGGCAGCATCTTGGTATAGCTGATAAGGAATTTGTATAGAAATATCATTACTATGTTTTAAACTGCCGTTGCTGTTTAACGCAATGTTATAGGGTGTTCCATTGGTACAATAAACATTTAAACTTCCTGTCGCTTGCACATTCTGTGCATTACGAGTCACTGTTCCAAAATCAATATCCGAAGTACTGCCTGTTCCAATATCGCAAATTTCTGTAACTTGCATTTTGACTTGAAATTGTGAGGATTGACGATCACTCATGGTATACGCCGAAACAGAAATGACGGCAAGAATTGCGAAAGAATATTTGAAAAGTTTCATGGTGTACTGTCTCCACGAGACTACAATGATTATCAATAGTTATGTGACTAATATAGGGAAATATAGCGTTGATTACTATAATTTATATTACATAATAATGCAGAAACTGAATTATATTTAATCGTTTGGTAAAACCATGTTGGTGTAAGTAATAGAAAAACTGTTTAAATATCAAAATAATGTAAATAATATTAAGAATATTTCACCAGTGTCACGAATTTTAAACGGTGCCCTTGCATGATGGTTGTTTAATAAATAAGCATTGGGGACAACCGTGATTCTTCGAAATAGAGCCATTAAGCTGTTAAGTTTGAGTGGTGGTTTTTTATTGTGTAGCAGCGTACTTGTTGGATGTAATGACGACGATAATAAAAACAATACTGCACCTGACGTGCAGAATAAAGCACTCGAAGTCAATCTTCTCCACATTAATGATAGCCACTCACACTTAGATGAGGAGACGGTAAAATTAATGTTAGAAACTTCGGCAGGAAAGCGAGAGGAAATCCAAGTCTCGAATGGTGGTTTTGCACGAGTCACAGCATTGATGAATGATTTGGCGAGTCGTGAGAAAAATGCAATCAAAATTCACGCAGGAGATGCCATAACGGGGGATCTCTATTTTACCTTGAAAGAAGGTGAAGCCGAGGCAGACCTTATGAATACGGTATGTTTCGATACGATGACCTTGGGCAACCATGAATTTGATAATACAGATGCTGGTCTACAAAAGTTTATGGGTTTTTTAAACGATAAAGGCAGTTGTAAGACTAAAACTCAGATACTCAGTGCCAATGTCGAGTTTGGGCCAAGTTCACCGTTGTATCGAACAGATTTGGTGAAGCCGTATACCATTATGGAAAAAGAAGGGCAAAAAATTGCATTGATTGGCCTTACCATTGCCAATAAGACCAAAAATGCATCACGCCCAAATACAGATACAGTATTTAAAGATGAAGTGACTACTGCACAGAAATATATTGATGAACTAAAACAGCAAGGCATCAATAAAATTATTGTACAGTCGCATTTGGGTTATGGGGCGGAAAAAGAACTGGCTACGCAGTTATCTGGAGTTGATGTGATTGTGGGCGGAGATTCGCATACTTTATTGGCCGATGCAAAGTTGAAGAACTATGGCATCACCCCTGAGGGTGATTATCCAACTTTATTGAAAAATAAAGAGGGTGATCAAGTTTGCGTAGTACAAGCATGGCAATATGCGTATGTGGTGGGGCAGTTAAAAGTCAACTTTGACGCCAATGGTAAAGTTGATGCTTGTACAGGTAAGGCCAATGTATTGATTGGTGATGACTTTAAACGTACTGCAAAAGATGCAGTCCTACTGAATACAACTGAAATCGCGCATATTAGGCAAGATGTTGAAAATAGCAATGCTTTACAAATTGTACAGCCTGATGCGACGGCTTTAAGTATTTTAGAACCGTATAAAGTGGCTAAAAATTTATTAGGCAAAGAAATTGTAGCAAGAGCTGAAAGCAATCTTTGCTTACGTCGTGTTCCAGGCACCACTAGAGATGCCTCACGTTCAAGTCTAGGAGATATTTGCAATAAAGCTGATTTCACCAATCAACATGGTGGAGATGTGCAACAATTGGTGGCAGAAGCCTTTTTACAACAAGGCAAAAAGTATTTTAATGCGGATATTTCGATTCAAAACGGTGGCGGGGTCAGAGTGGATGTACCAGAAGGCGATATCACGGTTGAGAAAATTTATACGGTCTTGCCTTTTAAAAATACATTGGTGCAATTACAAGCCACAGGGCAGGAAATTAAATCAACTTTAGAAGACGCGATTGATGCCGTGGTTTTGAACAACACTGGCAGTTATCCCTATACAGGGGGCTTAACGTGGGATGTCGATTTAACCCAAGTCAAAGGCCAACGGGTATCGAATTTACAAGTGCGAAATGCTGATGGACAGTATTTGCCTTTAAATGTAAACCAAACCTATCAAGTGATTACCATTAATTTCCTTGCCGATGGTCAAGACTTTTATACCAGTTTAAAAGGTATCACGGGTGATCGTCGGATTGATGTGGGTTTAGATTATGCTGAAGCTTTCTTACAGTATGTCGAAAGCATGCCAGGTGCGAAAGGACAAAAGGTGTTAACACGCTTACCTGTTGAGCACTACAGTACACAACATTATAAAGAGTAAAGCTGGTTTAATGCCTCAAAGTCAGTCGGTATGTAACTGACTTTGAGGCCATTCAAACATCAGCTTAAATGAGCAATCATCTGTATTCGATTTCATTTAATTTTTGAGACTTCGCTACATAAAAATACGACTTATACGTGCTGATTTAGTGCATAGACATAGGCCTGTTGTATTTGTCCATTCTCTAAAATGACCTCAGTTAAAACACGCTGATATTCACTGCCTTCGAACTCATCCAAGCTGTTCCACAGGCTATCTAATTGTTCTGAACTAAAAATATATCCATCAATAGTTTGCCCATCTGGACTCAGTGTCAGGCCAGGAAAGCCAAGTTCTGCACCCCAACCAGCTTCTTTAAGCCATCCCTTCACAGATCCTTTGTGCCATGTACCGCCAATCGCTTCTAAAATATGGGCATTGGGTTTATTGGGAGCTAAGGTACCGTAGACAAATAAGTGTTGTTGCATGAGGTCGAAATTCCTAAGGTGTTGGGGTGGATGAATGGAGTGGTTTTATTGAAAAAATAACGATGAGTGCAATTAGGATGAGAAAAATATTTAAGATAACGATGCCATTCCAGCCATAGCTTTGCCAAATATTTCCGCCATAGGCGCCTATAATGCTTGAACCTAAATAATAAAAAAGCAGATACAATGAGGTGGCGTGGCCTTTATTGGATGTTGCGAGTTCGCCTACGCGACTGCTGGCAATGGCATGGGCAATGAAAAAGCCAGTGGTCACACAGCCAATACCAAGAATAATCAGAAATAAAGATGCAGAAAGGGTGAGTAGCACGCCTAAAAGCATGCATGAAAAGCCCAAAATCATCACCTGCTTTTTGCCTACTCGGTCTGCGATATTGCCTGCGATAGAAGAGGAAATAATACCCAAACTATAAGATAAAAAGATGAGGCTGATCTGAGTTTGGCTTAAATGATAGGGTGCTGCAAACAGTCTAAAGGTCACATAATTAAACAAAGTGACAAAGATACTGGTGAGCAAAAAACCGATGACATAAATTTTTAACAGCCGTGTATGACTTAAGTGTGCATACCATGCATGTAGATGGAACTTAAAAGAGAGACCTTGCTGGGCAGTGAAATTTCGCGAATTAGGTAAGAGTTTCAAAAAACCTAATGCACAGAACAGACAGATGCCACCGAGAATCGCCATAGAAATACGCCATGAGAAAAATTCGGTCAAAATACCCATGCCAACACGTCCCATCATGCCACCAAATGCTGTGCCTGCAATATATAGCCCCATGGTTTTAGCTAAATCTTTCGGGCTAATTTCTTCTGCAATCCAAGCCATAGCAACAGCAGGAACTCCACCCAAAACAAAACCTTCTAAGCTTCTTGAAAGCATGAGTACATGCCAACTCGGTGAAACTGCGCACACGACATTAAGTATTGAAGCCAAAAGCATCGAGAAAAACATCAGCCCTTTTCTACCCAATGTTTGTGAAAAAGCACTGGATAGCACGATCGACATGGCTAAAAAGCCAGTGGTTAAAGACAATGCAAGCGCACTTGCACTGGGCGCAATATGGAAACTTTGACTTAAATTCGGTAGCAAGGGCTGTACGCAATAGATTAGTGAAAAGCTAGCAAAGCCTAATAGAAACAATGCCATACCCGCTTTTTTATATTCACGTGTACCTTTGTTGATCGTTTGCGGAATGGTGTGCTGAAAGGTAGACCAGTCTGCTTCTATCGAAGAGCTCAGTTTCATGACTTAACTGACTTAATATGGAGAAGAGCTTTTATTTTAAGAAGTGCAGATGTATATGTATAATATATATAACTCAATAATGGTATAGCTTTAATATATGGAACTGCGCAATATTCAGTACTTCATTGCTATCGCGGAAGAGCAAAGTTTCTCTAAAGCAGCCTTGCGTCTTGGCATAAGTCAGCCACCGTTGAGTATGCAAATTAAAAAGTTGGAAAATGAAATCGGCGTTGAACTTTTTTATCGCTACTCTCATGGTGTTGCACTGACACCAGCAGGGGAAACTTTTCTTAAAATGGTCTTGCCCGTTCAGAATCAACTGAAAAATGCAGTGAAATTAACCCAAAGTACGGCAAATGGTGAATGGGGAGAACTAAGGCTCGGCTTTACAGGCACCTCAATTTTAAATTCTTTAATTCCGACTGCCATCCAAGCATTCCAGCAGAGATATCCTCAGGTGAATTTGGTGTTAAAAGAAGCCAATTCTTTGATTTTAATTGAAAGTTTACTGAATAATGAATTAGATATTGCGATTGTTCGGCCACCTGCCCAGTACCCGAAAGCTATTACGATTCGTAACTTGATTGATGAAAAGTTGATTGCTGCTTTGCCTTTACATTATCCCGCAGATGAAGAGATGGTGGATTTTGCAGAATTTGCACATGAAAATTTTATTGTTTCTCCTCCTGAGGTGAGTGCTGGGCTGTATGCTGCGATTCTAAATACTTGCCAACAGCATGGTTTTACCCCAAAAGTTGGACAGCAAGCGCCTCAGATTGTTTCAATTTTATCGTTGGTTGCGGCAAACTTGGGGATTTCTTTGGTGCCTGAGTCCACCCAACAGCTCAAAATTGAAGGGATTAAATATAAATATCTAAAAAATAAAACCGCAACCATTGGACTCGGTATTGCGTTTAAAGCAGATCTGCATAGCCAACCTGCAATCAACTTTTCCAGCTTATTGAATAGTATTGTGAGACAACATCACCTTTTAAATGCTTCACTTTGATTTCATGTATCTCGCTTGAGTCTGAGTTGTCAGTACATAATCCATCGAGTTAAAAGTATGTTATATCAGGGTGATCAGTTCAATTTAGTTGTAGTCCCATTGTCCTCTAAACAGCTAAATTAAAGCTGTTTAGGACAACAATGGAATAAATGATTTAGGCCATTAACTTTCGGTTTCGTTTTAACTGCTGTAACCCTTCTAACATAAGCACACATACTGCGAGCCAAATGGCGATATAGGTTGGCCATTCTGCCAAAGTAATACTTTCACCTAAGGCGATTGAAACGGCCACTAACAATACGGGTTCGACATAAACCAACAGTCCAAACAGACTTAAGTTTAAATGCGGGGCAGACAAGGACTGAAATGCCAAAGCCAGTGCACTGATTAATCCAAGTCCTGAAATAAGCCACAGTGTATGTGAACTTGCAGATAGGCTTTCTGTGACGATAGAACCGTGCATAATAAAGTATAGACAGACAGGAACACTCAGCATCATGTCAAACCAAAGTCCGCCTATATTATTTGTCTCCGTTTTTTGTCTGAGCCAAAAATAGATCGGATAACCCAAGCAAATCAGCAGAGTGGGCCAAGTCAGGGTTTGAGAAATGGCTAAGAGATTCAATATCCCCAGTACTGCAAAAACACAGGACAGTTGTTGAAAACGAGACATTCGTTCTTTAAACGCAATCCGACCCACAATCACCATGCTAATTGGCATCATAAAATAACCGAGTGAAACATCCAGTCCATAGCCATGACTGGGTGCCCACATAAACAGCCACAACTGAATCCCAATTAAAAACGAAGATAACACGCGTGTTAAAACGAAAAAGCGCTCTTGGTAGAAACGACGATAAATCACAATCACCTGAGACCAATTGCCTTTTAGCCATATAAAAAGTGTCAAACAGGGAATGCTCAATACAATGCGCCAGCCGTAAATTTCTGTGCCTGACAAAGAGCCCAATAGTGAAGTATAGGCAAACATTAATGCAAATAGCACTGAGGCCGTGACATTTAAACTAATGCCAAGTGTTGTATTGGGATGCTGAGGCATAAAACGGGTCTTAAAACGCATGAATAAGTGATATTTTATTGCAGTCTTATTGATAAATTGGCTTATATTGTTTAGCTTAAATGAGAAATTTTCTCGTGGAATGCGCTTGATGCAATTAGATAAATTTGATTTCGCTTTATTGCAGCATCTGCAAAAAGATTGCCTCACGCCACTACGAGAATTGGCAGACTTGGTGCATTTATCAACCGCCTCAGTACAGCGTCGCATTCAAAAATTAAGAGACAGTGGTTATATTATTGGTAATAACGCAGTACTGGATCCAGACAAACTGGGGCAGGTGGTTACGATTTTTGTCGAGGTTCGTGTTAACCAAACCCACGTGACTGACCTTGAAGAGTTGAAAGCGAGTTTTTCAATTCCAGAAGTACAGCAGTGTTATTACGTAACAGGTGAGGCAGACTTTATGTTAGTACTTTTGGTGCCGAGTATGAGTCGATTTCAAGTCTTATGTGATCAGCTTTTTCATCAAAATGCGAATGTACAGTGGTTTAAAACTACTGTTGTGTTAGAGCGTATCAAAGCGACATTAGACGTGCCTTTTCAGCTATAAATTTTGTTTTGGTATAGTAAGTATCATGGTTGTACCTGACCGTTTAGATGCAACGAATTTCAAATTTTAAACTGGCTTTAGCAGGCTATAGTGAATGTATTTATTTGATAATGTTATCGATTTACTATCGTAAAAATAAAAATGGAGTAATAAGACATTATACATCCCGCATTTTAGTCAATAAAGAATCGGCGAGCCGATATAAAGCCATGATAATGACCCCATAAGCCGACATAATTAAAGGAATATTGGGGTTGAAACCTGCAATGAAGCTATAACGAATGCAATCAACCAGATACGTTATTGGATTGAACGCATGAATCATCTGCCAATGGGGAGACAGCGCATCAATATCATAAAAAATCCCCGATGAGAAAAGTAAAGGCAAGAGGATAAAATTGGGAATGACTGCCAGTTGGTCAAAGTCATCAATCAGAAAGGTACTGATTAAGCCACATAGTGAAAAGAATACTGCGGTAATGAAAAGGATCGTAAATAGGACTATGGGATGCATTAGGCTTAGATCTGTAAGCGCCCATGCCATGAGACTACTTATCATTGCAACCATAAAAGCCCGCACTAAACTACCCATCAAATAACCATGCACAATCAGATGATTAGACATGGGGCTGGTCAGTAGTTCTTCTAAGGTTTTCCTAAATTTAGCACTAAAGAAGCTAAGGCTGACATTGTCATAACTATTGGTGATGACCCCCATCAGGATTAACCCCGGCACAATAAAGTGCAGAGAGTTAGCTTGATCTGCGCTATTGGCGAGTGGTATGCCCAAATTATGAAAAATGAATAAATATAAAGTCAGCGTCAGTGCAGGAGCGAATAAGCTTTGCGGCCATATTCGCAGAAATCGACGAATTTCTTGAGTTGCTAAGGCATGCACAGCTACTAGGCGTTGATGTCCATTCATTGTTTGACTCGAAATTGAGTGAAATAGTCTATTTCAAGACTGATCACATAAGCATTTACCCAAGCAGTCAGCAGGGTTGCCAACACTTGGGTATAAAACCGTCAGTGTTTATTCAAAATCTTTGTCTGTATAGAGCTTGGTTTTTTTCACTGCTTCAATGTCTTTGGCACCACCGAGCATCATGTTAATGCGGAGTTCTTTATTGAACTGTTCCATCACTGAGTTGACGCCTTCAGCACCACCTAGTTGTAAGCCGTAGAGAATTGGGCGACCAATGGCAACGACATCAGCACCGCTGGCTAAGGCTTTAAATACGTGTGAACCACGACGGACACCACTGTCAAAAACAATCGGCACACGCTTATTGACGACTTTGGCAATCCCCGGCAAAACATCAAAAGAGGATGGGCCACTATCTAACTGACGACCGCCGTGGTTAGATACCCAAATGGCATCGGCACCCGCACGAATGGCCATGTCAGCATCCTCAGGCGATTGAATCCCTTTGATAATCACAGGCAGACCGGTCAATTTTTTTACATATTGAATATCTGACGGGGTGAAGGCTTGTTTGGCTTGGGCGTAAATTTCGCTAATGCCAGCCCCTTTACCTGTCTTCGAGCCATCTTTATTTTGTTGAGCAAATAGTTCTAAATTTGCAAAGCCCAAGGGAAACTGGAAGTTGTTTTTAATGTCATCCTCACGGTAGCCACCGACAGGTGAGTCCACTGTTAAAATGATGGCTTTAGCGCCATGCTCTTTGGCACGCTTCAAGGTAAATTCATTAAATTTGTCATTTTTACTCATGTAAAGCTGAAAGAAGAAAGGGTTTTTTCCTGAAACTTGAGCCACTTCTTCAATGGTTTTATTGCCATAGGTGCTGAGTGAAAAAATAGAACCTGCTTTTGCCATACCTTTGGCAGTTGAAAGCTCACCATCGACATTGGCTAAACCCTGAGCAGCCATAGGGGCTTGAATAATCGGGGTTTTTAAGTCAATGCCCAAGAACTTGGTATTCAGGTTAATATCTTTTAATTCAATGCCTTGCATAATACGTGGCATGATATATTTTTTGTCAAAAGCAGAAGTGTTACTTCGTAAGTTATTTTCATCTTCTGCACCACCACGGATATACCCAAAAGCACCTGATTGCATTTGCGCTTTAGCTTGCGCTTCTAAAGACGCAATATTGACGATTTTAATGGGCTGGTTCACGCTGCTGGCTTTATAGCTGGTCTCTGCTGCATTGCTGAAGCTGGTGGCAATCGAGATTGCCAATGTACTGATGGATAAGACAATTTTATGGTGCTTTGACTTCATTTCGATGTTCCTTCCTGATTCAAACATATAGATGATTGGACTAGAATGTGTTGGGAGATGACGTTATTTTTTATTTTTTAGGCGTTCAAAACAATAAGTAGGATAGGAAGAAGTGTCTCATCTATATGACGAATACAGCTTAAATGTACTTTACATATGGGTATAGTAATCGGGTCGTGTCAGCTCATTTACCCCATAGCAGCTTAATTTCAAAAATATATGCTATCTTCTAAATCGCAAATTGCGACGTGATCTAACATGAAATCAATTGTCTGCTATCAACGTTGTAGGGCTATTTAATTTGATGTGTCTTTCTAGATCATTCTTTTCTATTTTTTAGGTTCTAAAATGCAAAAAGTACGTTTTATGTGTGCATCAGTTATTGGTGCAGTATGTTTGCTGATATCCCTGTGTACGCAAGCAAAGCCCAATGCACCGCATATCACACTCATTTCTCAAGTGAATGGACCTTCTTATAAAACCGATTTAGCAATTCAGTCGCACTTACAAGCAGAGGGTTATCAAGTACAGATTCTTGATCAGAGCCAAGATCCTAAACAAATTAAAAATACAGATTTAGTGATTTTATCCTCAACTGTAGGTTCAAAAAATTTAAAATCTGGTTGGCGGTATCTGTCTATACCCTTGATGACATGGGAAAGTGATTATGTTGATGACCTTGCAATGACTGGGAAGAGAACAGGAACGGATTTTGGTGAGGTAGAAAAAACACGCTATTTATGGCTGGTCAATGCACCACATGAGTTATCCGCTCAACTCCCCGCAGGTACAGCAAATGTATATAGCAAACAAGAAAGCATGAATTGGGGGAAACCTGGTTTAGGCGCAACGATTATTGCAACCGTTTATGGTGAACCTGAAAAAGTTGCTATTTGGGGCTATGAAAAAGGCGCAACCATGGATTATGAATCTTTAGCGCCAGCCAAAAGACTCATGTTTTTCCTGCATAATGATACATTTACTCTGTTGTCTAATGATGGTTTAAAGCTATTTGATCGTTCTGTTGAATGGCTACTCAAGCCTTAATCATCTGCAAGAGCAAGACACTGTAACAGTGTATAACTGCTAAATTTTGGATCCATACGACCAAGCGCCTTGATTTGGATGTGCACACACTGTAGTAGACTATATTTAGATAAAAGAGTCGTTAAAATTAAACCGCATCATCAGAGGGATTCTAAACTGAATTGTTTTTATGGTGCGTTTGGAAACTGAAGAATAAAACCAGAAAAAGACATCAATAAAATTCTGTTATAGTTTTTTACCGCCTTACTGTAGCTACTTACTTCCATCAAATCGGATGAAAATTTGTTTCAAGAAAGAATCACAATCTTGATGGTGGCCTAATGTTTGTAACACAGCAACTGAATACAATGTCTGAACTGATTGAAGGACAGGGATTTTCAGAAAAACTACAGCATGTGCTGGCTCAGCAATATCTAAACTTAGAAGCAACATTGCTACGTGCCAAAGTTTTACGTGATTTTGCAAGTTCAAAAGTTCAGTATATTGTGCAGTCCGCTATTCAAGCAGAACAAGCTAGCGCAGCGTTTTTATTTGCACCTTTTATCTTGGCGAATCTAAATCACCCTGTGATTTATAACAGCCCAGCCACACCATCTGTTCTTAATATCCTCAACCGTTACTATCAAGCTGAGCAAAGACAAAACTTAAAAATAGATGATGTGCTTGAGGCACTGAATCTTTATTTAGATTTAAGTGATACCAGTTTAGACGATGTCGATTTTTTCTATAGTTCATTGATCAAAGCACTCTGTCGAACCGATGTTTCACAGATTTTCTTGGTGACTGCACTGGCACTCAATACGCAAAAAATAGCGGAACTTGAGCAGTTTTTTAAAGTAAAAATTTACTATATTCGTATCCATCCGCAAGATAGCATTATCGACAGTCGTGACTGGAATATGCGTAAATTGTTCTTTAAAAACAAAGATGAACAGTATGTTGCTTTATGTGAAAAATTTGCCACGCTGAATGCAGAATTATTGTTGAGTTACGGCAGTTATAGCCTACAGCAAGCGACTCAATTGATCGAAGATATGTTTTATGCCGAGCATATCTATGAAAAATTGTCGGTCTATGCCGAGTATATGCAGACCTGTTTACAACATGGTGTGTCACGCAATCAGGCAACTTTTTTAGCCTAATTGATAGTTTTGATACGCCCTCGAACACTGCTCCTTTTCATCTTTATGCATAGACATAGGTCACTCAGATGTTTTTATATACAGACTTTGATCAAAATTTATTAAATGAACGTGTCGCGCAATTCCGCGACCAAACCCAGCGTTATTTAGCGGGGAAACTGACCGAAGAAGAATACCGCCCATTACGTTTACAAAATGGTTTATATGTTCAGCGTTATGCCCCCATGCTACGTTTGGCAGTGCCTTATGGCTTAATGAACTCCGCACAACTGCGGAAGGTGGCCGAGGTTGCACAGAAGTATGATCGTGGCTATGCACATATTTCAACGCGTCAAAATATTCAACTGAATTGGCCGCAGCTTGAAGATGTGCCTGATATTTTGCAGGAACTTGCTACGGTACACATGCATTCTATTCAGACCAGTGGCAACTGTATTCGAAACACCACCACAGACCAATATGCAGGTGTCGTTGAAGGGGAGCTCACAGATCCGCGCCCGACCTGCGAATTGATTCGCCAGTGGAGTACTTTCCATCCTGAGTTTTCATTCCTTCCGCGTAAATTTAAAATTGCGGTTTGTGCACACCCTGAGCAAGACCGTGCTGCTACGACCTTTCATGATGTGGGCGTCTATGTGGTGGAAAATGAAGCAGGGGAGTTGGGCTATCAAATTAAAGTCGGTGGTGGGCTTGGGCGTACACCTTTAGCGGGACATGTGATTAAGCCATTTTTAGCCCGTGAAGATTTAATTGCTTATTTAGATGCCATCATGCGTGTCTATAACCTGCATGGCCGCCGTGATAATAAATACAAAGCACGTATTAAAATTTTAGTGAAAGCCCTGACCCCAGCAGGTTTTGCTGAAAAAGTTGAAGCCGAGTTTGCACATACTCAAACACTACTCAAGGTTCAGCCCAGTGTCTTGGCGAAAATGGATGCGGTGTTTCAGCCATTTACCTATGAAGCTTTAGAACAATACGATTTTGAGGCTTTGTTCCAGCAGTATCCGAAGTTTAAACACTGGTTCAATATCAATACCCATGCACATAAAGTCGCGGGCTACCGCATTGTTACGATCAGCTTGAAACGGGCAGGTGTGGCGCCGGGGGATATGACTTCCGATGAAATGCGCATAATTGCAGATTTGGCTGACCAATATACTTTTGGTGAGCTGCGAACCACGCATGAGCAAAATATTGCTTTAACTGACGTACGCCAAAAGGATCTGTTTGAACTGTGGCAAGTCTTGGATCGTGGCAATTTGGCTCGTGCACATATTGGCTTCCTGACCGACATGATTTGCTGTCCGGGTGGCGACTTTTGCTCATTGGCAAATGCCAAATCTATTCCAGTGTATGAAGCGATTGCTCGCCGTTTTGATGATTTGGATGCTTTATATCATTTGGGTAAGGTCGATCTGAATATTTCAGGCTGTATGAATGCATGTGGGCATCATCATGTTGGCAATATTGGTATTTTGGGTGTCGATAAAAAAGGCGCTGAATATTACCAAATTAGCTTAGGGGGTAACTCAGATCATGATGCATCCATTGGTGATATTTTAGGCCCTTCATTTCCCGCAGAAGCTATTCCAGATGTGCTCGAAGAAATTTTAAATACTTATTTGGATTTGCGTTTGGAGCAAGAATCCTTTTTGGAAACTTATAAACGTGTCTCCATTCAGCCATTTAAACAACGGGCTTATGCGGACATCGGATGATGTTGGACGTCCAAACTCAGTTGAAGACGCTAAAAACCGCGAGCTACCAAATCATGGCTATTTTGGCCGTTTGGAGCGGTGCTTATGTCTTGCAAAAGCTGTTGAATCTGCCTGTTGCGTCGGGTGTATTGGGCTTCTTTCTACTGTTGTTCTTACTCGAAATGAAGTGGTTGAAATTAGCCCACATTGAACGCGGTGCAGATTTATTACTGGCTGAACTGTTGCTATTTTTCATTCCGCCTGTGGTCGGTGTGATTCAGTATCAGGATTTATTGATCGCTAGTGGTTGGAAAATTCTACTGGTGATTTTGATCAGTACCGCTTTGGTCATGTTGGTTTCGGTATATACCGTCGCTATGTGCTTAAAGCAAGACGACTCAAAACCAGAACAGACAATGCAGGAAAATCAAGATGACTGAGTTTTGGGGTGTTTTTTACTTGGCTTGGACCGTGCTGTGCTATGTCATGGCAAAGAGGCTCTTTGTTCGAACCCAAAAAATCTATTTGTCCCCGATTATTGTTGTGCCCATCTTGAGCATCGTACTGATTCTAATATTTCAGCACCAGTTCCAAGACTATTACCACTATACCCAGTACTTGGTGGCGATGCTTGGTCCAATTACGGTGGCTTTTGCTATTCCTGTTTTTCGTTATCGCCGTATGGTTCAGCAACATTTTAAAGTGTTGCTGTTCAGCTCCAGCTTCGCCATGTTGGTGGGTATTTTCAGCAGTTGGTTTTTGGCGAGTCTATTGGACTTTGATGACATCGTTAAAAATAGCTTGTTGGCGCGTTCCATTTCGATTCCTTTTGCTTTGGTGCTCACCGAAAAAGTGGGGGGATCCATCAGCCTGATTCCACTCTTTACTGTGATTACAGGTTTGGTAGGTATGTTGTTGGGAGATGTTCTGTTGTTATGGATGCGGTGCAAGAACAGAATTGCTTCGGGTACTGCACTGGGTAATGCTGCACATGCTATGGGTATTGCTCGGGCAAGACAGCGTCATGAATTAGAAGGCGTCATTGCCAGCCTTTCCATGATTATTTCAGGAATAATCATGGTGCTTTTTGCTCCTAGCGTGATCGTACTGACGAGATACATCCTTGGTGCTATAGCGTTTTAAATCAAAATAAGGAACCGTAGATGAATCCGATGTCACAGGCAAAGACAACGTTAAGCTCCCAAAGTTATGTTATGGCTTTTCTCTTTATTTTGCTCATGGTGGTAGCGGCTTATGGACTGAATGATCGTGAAATCATTCTGCCTGAAATGGCAGCGATGGCCGTTGGATTGTGGGCTTATCGAGATAAACAGTGGCTGAATCAGCTAGATAAAATTTTTATTTTACCGAGTCTGACTGCTGTAATCGGGTTCTGTATTAATTTGATGCCGATTTCATATCTATTCAAACTGGTTTTGGTTCTATGTGCCATGTTGCTGGTGATGCGGATGTTTAACTATATATTACCGCCCGCACTGGCCACGGGTTTCTTGCCGATTGTGACCCAAGCTTATGAACTATCGTTTTTGATTTCGATTTTTGTCACCAGTTTTATGCTGATGTTGGGTGTTGTGCTCTTTAAACTGAATCAGGGCATAGAGCGGAAAGGCAATTTTGATCGACGAAAAATAGGTGTGTATGCCAGTATTACTTTAATCGGTTTTGCACTCGCCGCTATTTTTAAGGTTGAAGCGATGGCACTGATTCCTCCGATTACAGTGGTCGTGTATGAATCATTAAATATGATGATGTATTCGTTGAAAATGTGCCTTAAGCAGATTGCTGTGTTGACACTGTCGATTTCAATGGCCGTGCTTATGCAGTTTTGGATTCAAGATGGGATAATACTCACCCTTATATATATGCCCTTGATGTTTCTTTTACTCAAGCTCTTTGATATGCGCATTCCTGCGGTATATGCCTTTCCATTTTTGGTTTTTGTCTTTCCTCAAGACAGCGTGATGCCTTTACCTATTGCCTCCTGCCTGATGGCGAGTTTTTCACTCGGCTGTGTTTATGTTTATCGTAGTTATTTTCAAAATATGGGTATTGAGAAATCCTATACATAGCTTTATGGTGATGGAGTAGCTGAAGTTTTTTTCATCACTTCTGGTGCAGGTAAATTGGTTTAGTGTTGATTGAAAGTGATCAAAACTATAGCGGTATTCGTGTTTAAATTGAATGTATTTTACGGTACGGAATAGGCTTGCTTCTCAAACATCAAAATGAGTAGTAGATGTACATAAAAATACGTTCAAATCAGCACATGTATGATTTAAAGAAACGGTTTAATTTGGGATATGCTCATGGATGGTTTATCTGAATTTTCTTGGCAAAATATTAAATACAATTTTTACACGACTGGTGTGCTTCCAGAGATTGTGGAGCGAGATTCACCGATTTTACAAGCATGGGAAAGATCGAAAAAAGCGGGTTTAAGTCCTTTTTCTAAACTGACCTCGTTACATGATTTTCCTGTCGATCATCTGTCTTGTGAGGATGTCAGATTTGCTGCGCTAGCTGAAGTGGTTTTAAACGATATTTGGCAGTTATTTGGACAGCAGGATGTTAGTGTTTTTTTAATTAATCAACAGCTTAAAATTATTGCTGAACGCCATAATCCAGACTTAGACGAGCAGTATCACTTTTTACGGACAGGTCGGGTGATTGATCCTTCTATATTTGGAGCAATTGCACCGACATGCAGTGTTTTGTCAAAACAACCCATGATCATGACGGGACATCAGCATTATTTGGATGAATTTGCCAATTATTCTTGTGCGTCTGTGCCTGTTTTTAATGGGGCAGGAGCAGTTTTAGGCGCTTTAGATATCACTTCACCACAAGGGCTTTTGGCGAGCAATTGGCTTCGACATTTGCTGTATCAAAGTTATATTTTAGAAAATAAACTAATTCTTGCAGAACTTAAACCAAACCAACGTGTACTTTATTTCCAACATTCAAAAGACTTAATTGAAAATGCTTATACAGGCATGATCGTGCTGGATAATTATGGGCAAGTTGTGAAAGCCAATCAAATGGCGTTGAAATTACTCAACTGTTCGATTGAACTGTTATTAGGTCGCTGTATTTACGATTTCTTTTTAACAAAGACATTGAGTCAGCTTGAGACAACTGATTCATTTTTTATCCAAAGTCACGATCATGCATTTTTCTATGCAAAGTGGTATGTCTTGCATAGAGCCGAAAAAAGACAGACCAAACAAATCGCTATGCAGCAGGTGCTTGATCAGGCCCTAAGGGCTTTAAAAGCAGATATTCCAGTGCTGATTACAGGAGAAACGGGTACGGGTAAAGACCACTTCGCACAGCAGTTACATCAAAAGCTGGATGCTGACCTACCTTTTATTTCCATTAACTGTGGCGCGATTCCTGACCATTTATTAGAAGCGGAGCTGTTTGGTTATGAAGGCGGGGCATTTACGGGAGCAAAAAAGCAAGGTGAAAAAGGACTGATTGAACTGGCGGATCAAGGTATTTTGTTTCTCGATGAAATTGGTGATTTACCCTTACATTTGCAAGTCAAAATTTTACGCGTCTTGCAAGACCAACGGTTTTATCGGGTTGGGGGGCGAAAGCCGATTAAATCAGCATTTAAGTTATTATGTGCAACCCATCAAGACTTGAAAATGAAAATTGAACAGCAGACATTCCGTAGCGATTTATATTATCGGATCTGTGGTTTTCAAGTGCATCTGGAACCTTTACGTTTACGACAAGATAAGCAAGCAATTTTCCATCGTATTTTACATCAGTTTGGCGTCTCGCAATGGTCAGCTCAAGTCGAGCAGCAGTTTCAGACCTATACATGGGCGGGGAATATCCGTGAGCTTATTCACATTGTAAGGTTATCGGCTGCGTTTAATGAGGGCGATGTTTTGACACAGCTTTATTTGCCTGAGTCTTCGGATGGTGTTCAAACGGTGAATCAGTCTATGCTAGCAGTGGGAAATCCAAACCTAAATGCGATGACCAAACAGATGGTCATGCAGGTATTAGATGAAGAAAATGGCAATATTGCACGCACGGCCAAGCGCTTAAATATTTCAAGAACAACGGTGTATAAATACATCAGCAGTTAGGTGTTATTACATAACTTAGCTTCGAGGTTATCTAGCCCATATCTTTAGCTTTTACTGTTATTTAAACGCAATACTGTTTCGGACTTTGGGTCTAAGTTTCGTATACAGAGTACCAATTTACCTCAAGAGATTTTTTAAAATCTTAATTTACAGCAGGACTGTCCAGTAATTGGACAGTCCTTTTTTGGTATGTCTACTTTATGGACATGAGTAATTTTTACAAACACTCAAGTTATTGATATTTATTTATTAAATTTATGGCATGCATTCTGCAATAACTCTACAACTCATACTCGGTCAAGCAGGACGCTTGATGATTTTTGACAAATGATCAATGCATTTAAAGGTCATTAAAACAAGCTCAAGAAAAGAGATGAGCCATTAAGGATAATTTGGATAAAAGGGAACATGTTATGCATTTTGGGAATAAAAATGCGGGATTACTCATACTTGGTGTTTTGTGCGCATCACAGAGTCATGCCATTGATGTGAATGTTGGGGATTATACAACCCTCCCGAGCGGAACCAATCTTGGGGTTTTTTATTATCAACATAGTGAAATGGATGGTTACTACCAAAAGGGTGATAAAACCCATGCTGATTCTCGCTCAGATATTGGTATTGCACGTTTCATTCATTACACCGACATCGCAGGTTTACGTGCAACGCCGCAAGTGGTTATTCCTTTTGGATCGGTGCGAAATACTCAAATTGGTGATGCAGATTTGAATAATGCATCGGGTTTTGCAGATCCGATTATAGCCTCTGCTTTTTGGTTGATTAATCAACCTGAACAAGGGGCTTCGGGTCGCTATCTCGCGGTAACTCCATTTATTTATTTACCGCTTGGACAATACGATAAAAATGATGCCGTTAATCTGGGTGAAAACCGTTTTAAATATGATGTGCAGTTGGCTTGGGTACAACCGCTTTATGGCAAATGGGGCTTTGAGTTTTATCAAGATGCAATTTGGTATGGAGACAATGATAAAGCAGGCAGTGGCAATCAGACCCTGTCTCAAGACACCAGTTATCAAACACAGGTCAATTTACGTTATGACTTAAATGCCAAGCAGCGATTTGCCTTGGGATATGCAGTCAACTATGGCGGTGAACAATCTTTGGATGGCATTCAGCTCAATCAAAACATGGAAAAGCAACAGGCTCGATTTGAGTTCCAGCACATGATGAATGCCAAAACGCAATTGAGTGCACAGTTGGTTTCAGACACGCAGGTCGAAAGTGGGTTGAAGAAAGAGTTTGGACTAAACTTTCGACTTTTTTACATTTTTTAATTCAAAGCATGTGCGATGACAACACATCCATTGCTTCAGTTCTGCAACGATGAAAATGGATGGATGTGTGGATTGTTTAGGTCAATTTTCAAGAGGTGATTATGTCGATATTAGCAAAAGAGATTTGGGATAAAAAACTATTCAACGGTTCATGGCAACCAGCCCAACAGACGTATAGCGTGGTTGAAGTGGCGACAGGTCAAGAATTGGGCGAAATTGGCTATGCTTTCTCTCAAGATGTAGTAGAGGCAGCACAACAGGCAAAAACTGCACAGCAGGCATGGTGGGCACTGAGTTATCAAGAACGCCAAGCGGTATTTGAGCGGGCAGCCATTTTACTCACGGATCACCAAGCAGATGTAATTGAATTGTTGGTGAAAGAAAGTGGTTCTTTACCGCTTAAAGCAGGTTTTGAAGTCAGTATTTCTATTCAAGTGCTCAAGCATTGTATCGGTTTACCTGCTGCGGATCAGGGCACAGTCCTGCCAACCCAAAATGGGAAACTCAGCATTGCAAAACGCTTACCGCTTGGTGTGGTTGGGGTGATTTCACCTTTTAATTTTCCACTCTATTTAGCATTACGTGCGGTTGCACCTGCATTAGCACTGGGTAATGCAGTGGTACTTAAACCAGATGAACGCACAGCCGTGTGTAGCGGCTACGCAATAGCCCGCATATTTGAACTTGCTGGACTCCCGAAAGGTCTGTTGCATGTCTTACCGGGTGGAGCTGAAGTCGGAGAAGCACTGACACTGGATAAAAATATTGCCAGTATTCAGTTTACGGGTTCAACAAATGTTGGGCGTATAGTCGGCGCCAATGCTGCAAAAACCTTGAAAAAAGTCTCATTAGAGTTAGGCGGTAAAAACTCGCTGATTATTTTGGATGATGCCGATATTGAGTTGGCTGCTGAAAATATCGCATGGGGTGCATTTTTGCACTCAGGTCAAATCTGTATGACTTCAGGCAAAATTTTGATTCATCAGAAAATTTATGCACAAGTCAAACAGCGTGTAATTGAAAAAGTGAAGAACTTTGTGGTGGGTAACCCGAGTGAAAGTCATGTCACTATTGGCCCTCTAATTAATGCTAAACAAGCGCAACGTGTAGAAAAACTGGTGCATGCTGCAGTTGCAGAAGGTGCAACATTAGACGTGGGTGGATCTGCCAATGGCGTATTTTTTGAACCAACTGTGCTTTCGGATGTGACGGCCAATAACTCAATTTTTAGTGAAGAAATTTTTGGCCCTGTGGCAGTGCTGATTCCTTTTAGCACAGATGAACAAGCGATTGAACTTGCTAACGATGGAGACTACGGGCTTTCAGCCGGTGTGATTAGCTCAAATGTGGGACGTGCGATGCAGCTGGGGGCACAGCTCAAAGTCGGTTTACTACACATCAACGATCAAACCGTGAATGATGAAACAGTCAATCCATTTGGTGGTTTCGGCTCATCAGGAAACGGAACGCGTATCGGTGGCCCTGCCAATGCTGATGAATTTACCCAATGGCAGTGGATGACTGTACAGACGCAAGCACCACATTATCCTTTTTAATCAGTTGAATCATTTATTACAGGAAGTAATCGTATGAACGAAATGAAAGAAATTATTGCCGCAGTGACGGCATGTAAAGGTGCAGACTTTGAATTGCAAGCGCTTAAAATCCGTCAGCCTCAAGGCGATGAAGTACTGGTGAAAGTGGTGGCTACAGGTATGTGCCATACCGACTTAATTGTCCGTGATCAATATTATCCTGTACCACTGCCTGCTGTTCTTGGTCATGAGGGCGCAGGGATTATTGAGGCGATTGGCCCGAATGTCACTGACCTGCAAGTGGGTGATCATGTGGTGTTGAGTTATGGCTATTGTGGTAAATGTACTCAGTGTAATACGGGCAACCCTGCTTATTGCGCAGAGTTCTTTGGTCGCAACTTCAGTGGTGCTGACCTAGACGGACACAGTGCAATTTGTACGCATGATCATGCCGTCGTACATGATCATTTTTTTGCTCAGTCTTCCTTTGCGACTTATGCGTTAAGCCGTGAAAATAATGCAGTGAAGGTCACTAAAGAGGTTCCACTTGAACTACTTGGGCCTTTAGGCTGTGGTATCCAAACAGGTGCGGGCGCATGTATCAATGCCCTCAAAGTAACACCTGCGAGTAGCTTTGTGACATGGGGCGCCGGTGCAGTAGGTCTAAGTGCTTTGCTTGCAGCAAAAGTCTGTGGTGCTGCAACGATTATTGCTGTCGACATTGTCGAATCACGTTTGGAGCTGGCTAAACAATTGGGTGCAACCCATGTGATTAATAGCAAAACGCAAGATCCTGTGGCGGTGATCAAAGAGATTACAGGCGGTGGAATCAACTTCGCGCTTGAGTCTACTGGGCGACCTGAAATCTTAAAACAGGGCATTGATGCACTCGGGATTTTAGGCAAAATTGCAGTGGTTGGTGCGCCACCTTTAGGCACTACCGCTCAGTTTGATGTGAATGATTTATTGTTGGGTGGAAAAACCATTTTGGGTGTGGTTGAAGGCAGTGGCGCACCGAAGAAATTTATTCCTGAGTTAGTCACGCTGTATCAACAAGGTAAATTTCCGTTTGATCAACTAGTAAAGTTCTATGCCTTTGATGACATCAATCAAGCCGCGATAGACAGTCATAAAGGGATTACGCTGAAGCCGATTATTAAAATCGGCTGATGTTTAATGACCTGATCATATTGATGTGATCAGGTCATTCCTTTTAAAAAGTTATCAAAAATAAATTCAGGGAACAGAACAATGGCGGATCAACCTTTTGTGCTAAACACCAATACCATGCCATGGGAATTTATTCCCATTCCTTTTTTAAACAGTGAATTACCTGTTAAAACCTGCTTGCAAGATCCAGATACTGGCATGATGATTTGGAAGTTACGTTATCCAGCTGGATTTAGGACAGTGGAGCATTGGCATCATTGTGCGCATGGCATGTATGTATTAGAGGGACATTTGGTTACCAGTCAGGGTGAGTTTGGGCCAGGAAATTTTGTGTGGTTTCCTGAGGGTTCTGTGATGTTTCATGGTGCGCGAAGCGATAATGATGCCTTAATGCTCTTTATCACCAATAAACCCTTTGATATTCACTTCACCGCAGAAGAAGGACTGCCTAACCTTTCGGTTGAAAGTTAATATTTACCACAGATGAGAAGATTAAGCGGTTTTAAATTCAAACGCTTCACATTCAACACTCAATATATTTCAGTTTAAAAATAAGTCTGTACTAACGTTGGATGACATGTTCAGAAGTGATCATGTCATATTACTTTTTACAGGGGCTTATGATTCTAATGAATAAAAAATGCTCCCAATGAGTAGCCACTTAAACAATATTATTTGAATTGAAAGCATTTGGATAAATACATTCGATCAACGTATCTAAGGCATTTTGGATACTGTCATTGATTTCAAAGGAACAATTGATGCGAATATGATGCGGCACATGATCAGTTTGATAAAATAAAGAACCCGGTGCAATGCTGATATTTTTCTCTAAGAGTTGCTCATAAATTACATTACCATTCACTTGCTCGGGCAGGGTAATCCATAAAAAATAACCCGATGGATAATAATGAATTTGATAATCTTCAGACAAATGCTCAGATAAATAAGTGTAATACTGATTTTTTAGACGTTTTAAGGTGTTACGCAAAGTTTTTAAGTGTTTTTCATAATGTCGATGCGATAAATAATCGACCAAGGCGTTTTGAATAAATGAGTTGACGGAAAGTGTGCTCATGAGTTGTAAATGCTGAATATGCTCTGAAAACTTACCCGCATAGACCCAACCAATTCGAAAACCCGCACCCAAAGTTTTTGAAAAAGAAGAGCAGTGTAGAACCAAATTTTTCTGATCAAAGTATTTCATCGAGAGCGGTTTTTTATGATCAAAATAAAGCTCTTCATAAACATCGTCTTCAATCAGATAAATATCACGTTCATGCAACAGTTTTGCCAGTTGATATTTGATTTCATCACTTACAGTAAAACCAATCGGATTATGGCTATTGAGCATGAGCAGGCAGACTTTAATTGGATAGCGCTCAATTGCATCTTTAAAAGCTTCGAGGTCAATACCATGCTCGTCATGTTCAGGAATACTAATAACTTTAAGACCCAAATGTTCCGCAGCTTGCCAAGCACCATAAAATATTGTTTTTTGAAGCAAAATATAATCACCCAGTTGGGTCATAGCCTGCAAAGAAAGATTTAAAGCATCCAACCCACCTGAGGTAATCACAATATCGGATGGATCCGTCGGAATCCCTTGCATGCAGTAGCGTTGGGCAATCAGTTTCCGTAACTCAAAGTTACCTGGGGGTAAACTCGGCATTTGTTCATAACTAAGACGGTGCTTGGCACGTTGTCCTAAGGTTTGCATTAGCTTGGCTGAGTACAAGAGTTGACTGTTGGGAAAAGCGATGCCAAAGGGAATCATCTTTTCAGATTGAATGGATTTTAAGTATCTGAAAATTTTAGAGTTGATTTCAATTTTTTCATTGAGGACAACACTATTGGCATTATGCTCTGACTGAGCATCACCAGTGACAAAGTAACCGAGTTTTTCTTGTGAATAAATCAGCCCCTGCGCTTCGAGTTCCTGATAGGCATTCATCACGGTCATGAGGCTGAAGCCTGATGTTTCCGCTTGCTGGCGCAGAGAAGGTAACTTGTCGTTCGGTTTCCAAAAACCACTCTCAATCAAATGTTTTAGGCTGAGCGCAAGTTTTTCTGATTTATACATATGGCGGTCGCTACAATTAAAAAGCACAGGACCGATATCTAAGGTCCCATGCTCGATTCATAAAAATGATTAATTTAGTATGCAAAACTCAGCATGAGCTTGAAGAAACCCGCAATAAGTGCGAGAGAGATCACGCCAAAGCACCATAATAAAATAAACCATAATTGTGGGCTGAGTCGATCCACAAATTTTTTCATGTTTATCTCCTCTATTAATGATAGCCCTGATCTCCAATACGGACTTTGTCACGGAATACCCAATAAGACAAGAACGTATAGGCTAGGATGATAGGGATTAAAATGGCAGCACCGACCAAAGTGAATTTTAAACTCGACTCAGGCGCAGCCGCTTGCCAAATATTGACCGATGGCGGAATAATATTCGGCCATAAACTAATCACGAAGCCTGTAAAGGCTAAAAACACCAAAGCTAAGGTATAAATAAAGGGCTTGAGGTCATGTTGCTTTTTACATGCAGATAAAATTAATCCAACGAATAACAAGACCAAAATGGGCACGGGGCTAAAATAAAATAAGTTCGGTAAAGAGAACCAGCGCTGTGCAATTTCAGGATGAGTCAGGGGCGTATATAAACTGACCGCACCAAAAATAATGAGCAAAGCTATGATCAAGCGTGGCATTAGATGATACATACGCTGTTGTAAGTCTTTCTCTGTTTTCCAAATAAGCCAGCCGCAGCCTAAAGTGGCGTACATCACCACGACCCCAATGCCTGTAAATACGCTAAATGGAGTCAACCAGTCCAATACGCCGCCACTATAAATACCGTTGCTAGTCTGTATACCTTGGATATAGGCGCCTAAGATCACACCTTGGAAAAAGCTCGATAAGATAGAACCCCAAATAAATGCGAGATCCCAAAGGTATTTGGTTCGAGTGGCTTTGAAGCGAAATTCAAAGGCGACACCTCGGAAAATCAAGGCCACTACCATAAAGATAATGGGTAAATACAGTGCCGATAAAACGGTTGAATAGACCAAAGGAAATGCAGCGAATAACCCAGCACCACCCAGTACCATCCATGTTTCATTGCCATCCCAAACAGGCGCGACCGTGTTCATCATCACATCACGCTCTTGACTACCGTGAATGAACGGGAACAGGATGCCAATCCCTAAGTCAAAGCCATCCATAACCACATAGATGAGTACACCGAGTCCGATAATTCCGACCCACACCATAACGAGATCAATCATGCGGTTTCTCCTTGCTATCTGGAGTAGAGCGATTTGTTGAATCAAGTGATTCATCTACAGCGCTTAGCGGACGTAAAGGGGTTTTAAAATGACCTGGACCTACTTCTTGAACAGCATCTAAGGGAGTGGAAAATGAAGGCCCGAGCTTGATTAAGCGCAACATATAGTAAATACCTGCACCAAATACCACGGTATAAACCAAGACAAAGATGATGAGACTTAATCCGACCTGATCTGCTGTAACTGTATGCGACAAGCCCTCTTTGGTACGAATTACCCCATACACTACCCAAGGTTGGCGGCCGACCTCGGTGGTGACCCAACCTGCTAGGAGCGCGATATAACCTGTAGGTCCCATAATAATGGCAAACTTATGAAACCAACTGCTTTCATATAAGGCGCCTTTTTTACGTAGCCACAGTGCTGTGAGTGAGAGTAGAACCATCAACATGCCCAAGCCAACCATGACACGAAAGCTCCAAAATACAATTAAGGCATTTGGACGGTCTTCGGGTGCAAAATCTTTTAAGCCTGTGACTTGACCTTCTAGTGAATGGGTAAGAATCAAACTACCTACATAAGGAATTCCAATTTCAAGATCATTCGACTCTGTTTCCATATTTGGTAAAGCGAAGAGTAGTAAAGGCATAGCATGGTCACGGTTGGTTTCCCAATGCCCTTCAATGGCTGCCAACTTTGCAGGTTGGTGCTTTAAAGTATTTAAACCGTGATGATCACCAATCACAACTTGCAGACAAGATGTGATCAGTACCATCCATAAGCCCATGGAAAAGGACTTTTTCACCAACTCATCGCGAAGGCCTTTGAACAAATGCCATGCTGCGGTGCCCACAACCAGCAAGCCAGACACAAGGAATGCTGCCGTTGCCATATGTGCAAAGCGATAGGGGAAGGAGGGGTTAAATACAATCGCCCACCAGTCTGTCGGGACAATAATGCCGTTTTCGATGGCAAAGCCCTGAGGGGTTTGCATCCAACTGTTGGAAGACAAAATCCAGAACATGGAGATACAGGTGCCGATAGCAACCATTAAGGTGGCAAAGAAGTGGGCTTTGGGACCGACACGCCCCCAACCAAAGAGCATAATCCCCAAGAAACCTGCTTCCAAAAAGAATGCACTTAAAACCTCATAGGTGAGGAGAGGGCCTGTGACACTTCCAGCGATGCGAGAGAATTCACTCCAATTGGTACCGAACTGATAGGCCATGACGACCCCAGAAACGACGCCCATGGCGAATGCAACAGCAAAAATCTTAATCCAATATTTAAATAAATCTTTGTAAATTGGATTTTGAGTGCGTAGCCATTTCCATTCCAGCATGGCGAGAAAGCACGCCAAACCAATGGATGTAGCAGGAAAAATAATATGAAAAGAAACAGTAAAGGCAAATTGAATTCTTGCCAACTCAAGTGCAGTTAATCCAAGACTCATAGCATTCTCCATGCTTGGCGAGAGTATCTGCATGGAGATACTTCATCGCTGTCTAGATAAGAGTGATCAAAAAGCATAGATCGTTTCATGAAAAACTACCTACTTAGAATATTCATCCAAATCTTGCATGAGAATGTAATGTAGAAGTAGGTACAAGAATCGTAGATAAAAATATAACAAAATGGATTCATCGCAAGTTCTTGTTATATTTTTCGAACTCTTTTTTGATCAGTTTATTTTTATTCCTTATTTAAAAATATACAGAAAGTTCTGGCAGGCAGTCAGTTAAAAAATGTTATTCAAAGTTTGTATCGCGTGTCTTAGCATTATTTGGCTTGGCGTGAAACGAGCATATTAAGATCCCTATAGAAAGTCATTTTGTTACGCGACTTTAGCATTGGTTTGAAGTTGTTTTTATCTAATATAAGGATTGTGAGCAGAATAAGGTGCGATCTGAAAAGAGGGAGTCGAAACTCCCTCACACTTGAGGTGTTTAATGTGCCAGAAAGTTTGCTGCTTCATCAATTAGATCAGATACTTCTTTGGGTTGAGAGGCAAGCGAAGCATGACTTGCATTTAACGAAATAACTTTTTGCGCATTAAGACGTGAAGACATCATCGCTTGGTTTTCAGGGTGGATCATGCGGTCTTCGGTTGAGATTTGATACCACGATGGTTTGATTTTCCATGCTGGATTTGAAATTGTATCGCCAAAAGTACTGGCAACAGGGGCTTTCTGAGTGATTCCCATCACTAAGCCTTCATCATTTGTTAAGTCTTGACAAAAGCTTTCATGATATTTATCTGCTTTTACCCAAAGATAGCCGTCACTATCAGGTTCTAAATTGGGTGCTCCTACGGGCAAATGCAGTTGGGTAATCCCACCTAGACTTTCTCCTGTATCTGGAGCAAATGCTGCAATATACACTAAGCCGACGACATTCGGCTGATTGCCTACTTCAGTTATGACAGCTCCGCCGTAGGAGTGACCGACCAGAAGAACATCACCTTGCACTTGTGCAATCATTTTACGAGTTCGTTCGACATCGTCTGCTAAAGACGTAAGCGGAAGTTCAACGGCTTTCAATGCGGTATAACCGCGGTGAGATAAATCGGTAATAACTTTAGACCAATGGGCTGCACCGCCCCAAAATCCATGTACAAATATAATTGTAGGCTTATTATTCATATTCTATTCCCTAGACTAAATTATCATCTTATCGTGAAAAATTTAGGGAGACTAGCTTGGTTTTATGCTTCTCTGTATTGTTAAATTCAACTGATTGTAAGTTAAAGAGATGAGTGGGCTAAATTTTCGCAGTCATTTTTGAAAACATATTTATTATTTAAATACTTAATTTTTATATTGAATCTAAGATTTAGTAAAACGTAGGGCATAACCTTTTATCGGTTTATTTTAAGGGATTCTAGTATCTTTTATTAGATTTGAAGGTTGTAGGTTGAGCTGAGCAGCTTATGCCGAGGGGCTGACATTTATCAGACAGAGTATCTATTTCAGCTTTTGGTGCTGTCTAGAAATAAAGGGAAAGTTGTTTCAGGCGAGGACATCACTTTTGCAAAGATGAATGAGAGGTGTCCCTGCCTGAATATTTGCTTTTCTAGAATTGAATGTTTAGAAATCAAATGAGGTTTGTAGATAATACGTTTGTGGCGCGCCTACATACATTCCACCGACTTGATCCGCTGAACGTGTGTAGTATTCACGGTCAAATAGGTTCTTCACACCGAAGCCCACTTTGAGACCATTGAGTTGTGTGTTGGAAAAATCATAGGATGCCCGAACACCCACTAAACCATAACCAGGAATGTTGCCATAGCGTCCAGTAGCATCATGGGTGCCCGATGCGGTTTGACCAGATTGACCGTAGAAATTAGTGTTTAGTGTCCATTGATCAACTTTATAGTCTATTCCAGCATTACCTACCCATTGTGAATAAAAGTCGAGATCTTGTCCTTTGTTTTCCCCAGCAGATGCGGTTGCTTTGGTGTAAGTGGTATTGGCATATAGCGAAATACCGCTGAGTTCGTCACTGATTGCACCGAGATTATATTTAAATCCGAACTCAGCCCCTTTGTGTTCAGTGGCACCTAAATTTGAGTAAGTTTGAGTTGCATCATCTCGTTTTAATTCATCAGCAAAATCAATATAAAACAGGGTGAATTCTAGGGATAGATATGGGTCTAAATAGTGTGTACCAATTTCATAATTATTGGCTTTTTCAGGTTGTAAGCCTTGCATGGTCAGATAGGCACCTGACGCATTGGTATTGGCCATTTGGCTATATTGTAGTGGTGCAAAAGATTTACCGTAGTTTGCAAAAATATTCCACAAATCATTGGCTTTATACATGACTGAAAAGCTTGGTAATACTGCATCATAGGATTTTTCAGCATGTACTCCGTTGAGTACCGATGCATCTTTATTTAATTTGTACATATTTTCGGTGGTTTTGATTTTCTCAAAACGAACACCAGGAATCAGAGACCATGCACCCACATCTGTGCGGTTGTCGATGAACAATGCATGTGCATCTGTTTTCCCGTCTGCTTTGGTCCAAGCATATTCATTTGTAGGGCCTGTGACCGTGTTATAGCTTGCACGATTAACTGCTTCTTCACTGGTTTCATGTAGATAGCGATAGCCCACAGAAACTTCATTTTCAGTAGTCCCAAATTGGTACGCATGCGAATACCGTGGCTCGATTGCCGTCACTTTATAATTACGTGGCGCCGTTTGGTACAGTTTTGATCCACTACGTTCCATTCCTGCATCACGGAAGGTGTCAGTGTGATAGGCCAAAAGCTCAAAGGCATTGTCATCTTTTTTATAGCTGTATTTAACTGAACCGTCAGTACGATGCCCTTTCATATAATCATGATTGCGCAAGGACTGATATGGATTTTCAGCAAATTGAGCAGGGGTTAAACCTCCAGGCATATCTACATCTGCATCGTAGCGGTGTAGATTGGCTTCAATTTTTGCATATTCATCTATTGCATAAGCTGCTTTTAAGCGAATATCGTTGATGTCAGAGTCATCATTTTTATCGCGAAAACCCTCTCCATTAACGCCAGAATATAACAGCGCTAAGCCTAAACCGTTGTCTAAGGTTCCACCCACAAATAAGTTGGGGTTAAATTTTACATGACCGTTTTCTGCAATTTCTGTAGTGAGGTCTACCGTTCCAGCAAAGGTTTCAGGAATTGTACGCGAGTTAAAGTTAATAATCCCGCCTACATTTTGTGGCCCAAAGCGAACAGAGCCCGCGCCACGCACCACGTCGATACTTTCAATATTGCCTAAACTAGTGGGTGCTAAGGAGAGTTGTGATTGACCATAAGGGGCAAACGAAAGTGGAACACCGTCCACGAGTACCTGTGAGCGTGGTGAAAACCGTGACGTTAAACCGCGGACACCGATGCTTAACGATGCATCACTCCCAGCTGTTCCTGCATTTTCAGGAGCTTGAATACCAGGCACAGTGCGTAAAGCCTCTTTGACAGAAGTTACGCCTCGGTTAATCAACTCATCACGCTGAATGACTGTACGCGCTCCAGCATGATTTAGTACTTTTTGTGCATTGGCTTCATCTAACCAGTTGCCTTCGGCTTGCACAGTTATCGGGTTAAGCGTCACAGTAGGGTCTGTATCGGCTGCATAAAGTATGGAGGGAAATAAGCAGAGTACGAGGACTGATTTTTTGAACTGAGGGAGTGACACAAGAGATCCTTAAAATGATGTATAGGTGAAATGTGAAGAAAATATGGAGAATTTGTAAGTTTGTGAAATGATAAGCTGACTAGCGAAATCTGTAAATGATAATCGTTTGCTTTTTATTCAAGTGTTATATAAAAATTATTAGAATAAAGGGAATAGTGAAAGCACTTAAAAGTGAGGTGGCAATCTATACAAAATTCTTTTCTGAAAGGGCTCTGTAATATCAAACAGGCTGACAGTTTTCTAGAATATGAATACAAAAAGATAGATAAAAACGGCGACTAACATTTGAGTGAAAATTGAACTTATTGCTGAGTTTAGCCTAAAAAACCAATGGCTTTCACTGGGAGGCCATTGGTTTTAGTGTATGTTGAATTTTGCTTAATCTGACATTAGTTTAACATTACAGATTGTTGGTCAAGTCCGCCTGAGTGTTATCAGATTTATCTTGAGCATGCTTTCCCCAGTTAAACTTCTGTGCACAGATGCCTAATCCAACAATAAACAATGCAAGTAAACTGGTATAGGTTACTTCTTTGAAATAAGTGCCTTCAACCAACATGGTAATAAGTGCGCCAATAATAAAGAAGATTGCAAGATACGTGAGCCAAGGGAATAACCACATTTTGAAGTCAATCACTTTTCCTTCAGCTTCTAATTTCTTACGCATACGTAGCTGAGAGAAAGCAATGGTGAGATACACGTATAGTGCTGCTGTACCTGTTGCTAGCATGAAAATATCATAGACATTCATACTTTCAGTTGCAGTGAGGTAAGTGGCTACTAAAGCGAATATTGATGAGATCAAAACGCCCATCCACGGACTACCATTACGGTTGATTGAACCAAAGCTTTTCGGTGCATCACCACGTTTAGACAGTGAAAACAGCATACGTGAACAGGTATAAAGTGCAGAGTTAAAACAGCTACATACTGAAGTGAGTACCACGAAATTTACAATGTGTTTCGCTTCAGGAATACCAAGTGCTGACAACGTTACGCTATATGTTCCCCAAGTTGGATCTTTTAACAGCGGGTTGTTATGTGGAATCAGGCAAACGGTAATGAACATTGAACCCACATAGAACAGCATAATACGCCATACGACCGAGTTAGATGCTTTACGGATTTCTTGAGCAGGATTTTGTGACTCTGCCGCAGCGACAGTGACAATTTCAGCCCCAATATAGGCAAACATTACCCCAAGCAAGGCAGTAATAACCGCAGAAAAGCCATTTGGCATGAAACCTTCTGCTGTTAAATGCGTCATACCTGCTGCACCACTTTGACTCCAAGGCCATAAATGCATGATTGCTAAGCTACCAATGACCAAGAAAATAACAATCGCGATAACTTTAATCAGTGCAAACCAGAACTCAAATTCACCGTAGTTTTTAACGTTTTGTAAGTTCACTAAGACCAAAGACACAATCACTAAGAGCATGTAGCCCCAGATTGGCATAAAGGGGAACCAACTGTTGAGAATTTTACCTGCGACATAAGCTTCCCAACCCATGAGTAGTGCCCAAGAGCACCAATACAGCCAGCCAATGGTAAAACCAGCCCAACGACCAATCGCACGATCAGCGTAGGTTGAAAATGAACCACTATCTGGATTGAGAACAGCCATTTCACCCAGCATGCGCATAATTAATAGGATGAGTAATCCGCCAAAAGCATAAGCCAAAACTGCAGCAGGGCCTGCCGAGTAAATGACATTACCCGAGCCAATGAAGAGTGAACCACCAATTACACCAGCAATCGAGATCATTGTGAGATGGCGTGACTTAAGTCCATTTTTTAAGCCCTGAGATGCATCCGGCACAGAGGTATGTTGAGGTGCTTCCATATAATTTTCCTTAATTTTAAGGATGTAGTTTCAAAATGGGGCGAAGCCTTTTTCGCACTACTCATCCTGTAAAACTGTAACCGAATTCTCAAAGGCTTTATCAATATTAAGGTAAAAATTGATAAACCTGATGTTTCTAGCAATGCGCGAAAAATCACACTTTGGTTACAAAACGGTTACATGTTGTTTATGTATGCACTTAATTTCTCTTTTTTGTTCTAAGGAAACGAGAGCCATTTTTTAGCATTTGAAAGGAGCCAATTACATAGAATATGTGAAAAGTCGCAGAACCAATCTTTACTCTATAGGGAAGAATTTATAGAATGAAGCAGCAGAGTTGGGTCTTGTCACTGCTGCTTTAGTCGTAGGTAGATTAAGCGACTTGTTAGTTTAACTTTATAATTTATAATAAAAATATTAGTTAAGTGTACGAATGCCTGCATTGCGTAGACACTTGAGTAATACGCCAAAAGCCACCAATATTTCTTGCTCACTGACACAAGCAAAGCCCAATAACAGCCCTTTTTGTCGCGTTGAATAATGCTTGGTATAGTATTGCGATAGTGCGCGAACTTTCACCCCTTGATCAAGCGCATTGCTAGCAATCACCACATCATCTATAGCACTTGGCAGTTTTAAAATCAGATGTAAACCTGCTGCGGTATTATATTCATGTAGGAAATCTGCACCGAGATGGCGTGTAATTAGATCAATGAGAAAAGCATGGCGCTTACTATACAGCAAGCGCATACGGCGAATATGTGCTTCATAATGCCCTTCACGAATAAACTCAGCTAGCACTTTCTGATCAAGCAAATGTCCACCGCGATACAGCTCCGATGCCACAATGCGCAAGGGAGAAAACAGCTTTTTAGGTACGACCAAATAACCAATCCGCAAAGCAGGGTATATGGTTTTGCTGAAGGTTCCCATATAAATCACTGGCGCATCTGGCTCCAAACCTTGCAATGAGGGAAAGGGTTGTCCTGAAAAACGAAACTCACTGTCATAGTCATCTTCCACAATCCAACTTTTATGTTGGCGTGCAATTGAAATCAGCTGTTTACGACGTTCTAAACTTAAGTGTGAACCTAAAGGATACTGATGTGATGGGGTCACAAAAATCAGTTTGGGCGGGCGTTTGGGCTCTAGATCAGGAATAATCCCTTCTTGATCAACAGGTAGTGAGCGCAAATTTACCCCATTAATACGCAATATATTTCGTGCCCCCCAATAGGCAGGATCCTCAATCCAGACCTCATCTCCAGGGTCGCTTAACGTGCGTGAAACCAGATCAATGGCTTGATGTGTTCCCTCGGTAATAATGATTTGGTCTGCATCACATTGCACTGAGCGAGCAATTTTGAGGTATTCAGCCAGTTCCTGACGCAGTTCTAAACATCCTCCCGCATTGCTATAAATCAGTCGATTAATTTCAGGTTCACGGCTAAGGCGCATTTGAATTCGACTAAAAATATGATGTGGAAATTCGGTAACGTCAGGTGCGCCGGGTACGAAAGCTCCCCACTGATAAGGCGATGCAGCTGAATAACCAATCAGATAGGAACCCCGTTGTGACAAGCTATAATTTTGCTGGATCTTTTTTTCTTGGGCCTGATTTTGGGTGTTTTCAGCTTTGACTAAGAAAGACTCAGGCAGTTTTTCTGCGACCCATGTGCCTTGACCAGTCCGTGCCTCAACATAACCTTGAGCCTGTAATTGCTCATAGGCACTTAGGACCGTATTGCGCGACACTTTAATTTCTTTGGCCAAATCACGCGATGCAGGTAGGCGGGTTTTAGGTGCGAGTACGCTATCAATAATGGCATTGCGTAAACAGCGAAATAATCGCAATTGTAGGGTTCCGTCGGTATCTTGCTGTAATCGTTGCAGCAAATAATCTCCAAGCAAGCTACGCAATTGGCTCTCTCCTACAAAATCAAAATGGCTCTCGTGAGAGCAATAACCGCAAGTGCAAAATTATCTCGTCAGGCAGCAGTTGTAAAGCATCTTGCTTGTATACATTTGGCGCAAAAGCCCGCGACTTAGGGGGCTGGAAATATACACAACTCGCGTCCAAAGCAAAAGTTTTTTTAGATGATTTCAAAATACAAGCAGGGTTGTTTAAACGTACACATTGAGAAATGCCTACAGGTTTATAGACATTGATTTTGAGCAAGCATGTTGGCGCTTGCATTATAGATAGGATTTAAAAATGAATACCATGGTCAAAGGTCTCACATATTCGGGACAGGGTGAAACCGCTTGGAACAATTATTTAAAACAACTGGACAAAGTAGCGCCTTATTTGGGTGAGTTGAGTGAGCGTTTAGATATGCTTCGTCGTCCGAAGCGTAGTCTTATTGTTGATATTCCAGTGATTATGGATGATGGCTCGGTTAAGCACTTTGAGGGGTATCGTGTTCAACATAACCTGACTCGTGGGCCAGGGAAAGGTGGCGTGCGCTTCCATCCAGATGTGAACTTAGATGAGGTGATGGCACTATCTGCATGGATGACCATCAAGTGTGCGGCATTGAATTTGCCTTTTGGGGGCGCTAAAGGCGGTGTTCGTGTTGATCCAACTGAACTCTCTCCACGTGAGCTTGAACGCTTAACGCGCCGTTATACCACCGAAATTAATTTAATTATTGGCCCTCAAAAAGATATTCCTGCCCCTGATGTCGGGACTAACCCGCAAACAATGGCATGGATGATGGACACATTTTCCATGAATGCAGGTTCAACAGTGACAGGTGTCGTGACTGGAAAACCTGTGCATTTAGGTGGTTCGTTAGGTCGTGTCAAAGCGACAGGCCGTGGTGTGTATATTTCAGGGCGTGAAGTCGCACAACAAATTGGTCTAGATTTGGCGGGTGCTCGAATCTGTGTTCAAGGCTTTGGTAATGTTGGTAGTGAAGCTGCCCTGCTATTCCAAGAAAATGGTAGCAAAGTGATTTGTGTACAGGACCACTCAGCGACCCTCTATCAAGAGCAGGGGATTGATGTTAAAAAGTTGATGCAATACTCAAAAGCACACGGGAAAATCAAAGGTTTTGCAGAGCAAGATGAAATTCATACCGCGAACTTTTGGCAGATTCAGGCTGAAATTTTTATTCCTGCTGCGCTTGAAGGGGTAATTGATGCTGCTGTGGCACAAAGCATTCAAACCAAAATGATTTTAGAAGGTGCCAATGGCCCGACATTAACGGAAGCGGATGAAATCTTAGCTGAACGTCAAATTACTGTTGTTCCTGACGTGATTTGTAATGCTGGTGGGGTAACCGTGAGCTATTTTGAATGGGTGCAGGATCTTGCAAGTTATTTCTGGACAGAAGAAGAGATTAATCAGCGTATGGATGCGATTATGAAAAATGCTGTATCGGATGTTTGGTTAAAAGCGAGTGTTGCTCAGTGTTCTTTACGTACAGCAGCTTATATTTTGGCGTGTGAGCGAATTTTAATGGCACGTAAAGAGCGCGGCATTTACCCTGGCTAAAATGTGAGAAGGTCAGAGCAATGTTCATCATGTCAATACGAAGTGTTTCTATCGGTTGCTATGTTGAGTTGCAATGGCTCTACACGTAGGTTGATGTTGTAATGGCACCTTTTTAAAAGGTGCCTGTTTTTTATTTTGTAAGCTGTTTATTTTTAATAAATAAAAAAATATTTGGAAAATAATGATGCAGCATACTGGTAAATTGGCTCTCTTCATCTGATAGAAAGTGGCTCTCGTTTAGTACCAATAAAAGCGCAGAATGAAATCAACAACAGGTCCTTTGTATATCAGCAAAAGCATGATATGGACACTGAAATTTTATAAATGTATGAATCAAGAATGAGGATGCAAAATGGACAGTAAACACTCTGCACTGAACGCACGTAAACTACAAGCGACACCTCGTGGCGTTGGTGTCATGTGTCAATGGTATGCGGAGAAAGCAGAAAATTCCACGATTTGGGATGCTGAAGGTAATCAATACATCGACTTCGCTGGTGGTATTGCTGTACTAAATACAGGTCACCG
>NZ_DKIK01000142.1:0-5882 GCF_002454215.1 Acinetobacter sp. UBA6720 | reverse complement strand
CATCCTAAAATTATTGCTGCTGTTACTGAACAATTAACTAAATTTACCCATACGGCGTATCAAGTTGTGCCGTATGAAATTTATGTGTCATTGGCTGAGCGTATCAATGCACGTGCGCCGATTGCAGGTGATGCAAAAACAACATTCTTCTCTACAGGTGCTGAAGCTGTAGAAAATGCAGTAAAAATTGCGCGTTCACATACGGGTCGTCACGGTATTGTGACTTTTGGTAATGGCTTCCACGGTCGCTCATTTATGACCATGGCAATGACAGGTAAAACTGCACCGTACAAGCGTGATTTTGGTGTTATGCCAGCAGGTGTTTTCCATGCACGCTATCCAGTAGAGTCAAAAGGCATTACTGTAGATGATGCAATTCAAAGCATTGAAGACATTTTTGCAGAAGATATTGCAGCACATGATGTTGCTGCGATTGTGCTTGAACCAGTTCAAGGTGAAGGTGGTTTCAATGTTGTTCCAGCAGAATTCTTAAAGCGTTTACGTGCTTTGTGTGACCAACATGGTATTTTGATTATTGCAGATGAAGTACAGTCAGGTTTTGCGCGTACTGGTAAATTGTTTGCGATGGACTACTATGAGACTAAAGCAGATTTAATCACAATGGCGAAAAGCCTTGGTGGTGGCTTCCCAATCTCTGGCGTAGTAGGCCGTGCTGAAGTGATGGACGCACCAAACCCAGGTGGTTTAGGTGGTACTTATGCAGGTAACCCTGTCGCAGTTGCTTCTGCACATGCGGTACTTGACGTAATTGAAGAAGAAGGTCTTTGCGAACGTGCAAATGTATTGGGTGCAGAGTTGGTTGAAGTTCTAAACGAACTCAAACAATCTTCTTCTATTGTTCAAGATATTCGTGCTTTAGGCTCAATGGTTGCTGTTGAATTGGAAACTGCTGATCAAGCTAAAGCGATTCAAAACTATGCAATGCAAAATGGCTTGCTTATTTTGACCTGTGGTCGTTATGGTAATGTGATTCGTTTCTTATATCCTTTAACGATTCCTGCAGAGCAATTCCGTGCTGGCTTAAACATTTTAAAACAAGGTTTTGCACTTTCTGCTGCAGCATAATTGAAGAGTAATGACTATGCTTCAAGCGCAATATAAAGATTTATTACAGCATCCAGATATTCGTTTTGATATGCCTGAAAATGGCGGTTACATCGAAGTGAAAGATGCAGCAACACATGACACGTTGGCATGGGTGAAATCCCATGACCGCGCGTCAGTTGAACAAGCGATTGCGCGTTCGCAAGTGGCGCAAACCGCGTGGAAAGCACAAACTGCGCTACAACGTGCTGATGTGCTTTGGGCTTGGTTTGACTTGATGCAGGAAAATAAAGAGTCATTGGCTCAGATTTTGACTGCTGAACAAGGTAAACCTTTGGCTGAAGCACGTGGTGAAATTGGCTATGCGGCTTCATTTATTCGCTGGTTTGCAGAGCAAGCTCGTCGTATAGATGGTGATGTTTTAGCACCAACACTACCAAATCAGCGTTTGTTGGTCATCAAACAAGCCATTGGCGTTACTGCTGCAATTACACCGTGGAACTTCCCTGCGGCAATGATCACACGTAAGGCAGCACCTGCAATTGCAGCGGGTTGTTCAATGCTTGTGAAACCAGCAGAGCAAACACCTTTGACAGCTTATGCTTTAGAGGTATTGGCACTGCGCGCGGGTTTACCACAAGATGTGTTATTGCATATCAGTGGTGACGCGATTGAAGTCGGTAAAACATTGTGTGAAAGCGATACGGTGAAGAAGTTAAGCTTCACGGGTTCAACGCAAGTTGGCCGTATCTTAATGCAGCAATGTGCACCAACCATCAAAAAACTGTCTTTAGAGTTAGGCGGTAATGCACCTGTGCTAGTGTTTGACGATGCTAATCTTGAGCAAGCAGTACAAGGCATTATGGCCAGTAAGTTCCGTAATAGCGGACAGACCTGTGTTTGTGCCAATCGTATCTATGTGCAAGACGGTATTTATGATGCATTGGTTGAAAAGTTGACAGTTGCTGTTGCGAATTTAAAAGTCGGTGATGGTCGTATCGAGACTTCAACCCAAGGGCCTTTGATTGATGAAGCAGCGATTGAAAAAGTTCAGTCACATATTGCAGATGCCATCAGTAAAGGGGCACAGGTTAAAACCGGTGGTCAACGTTCAAGCTTAGGTGGTACTTTCTTTGAACCGACACTTTTAACAGAAGTGACACAAGAGATGAAAGTCTCGAAAGAAGAAACCTTTGGCCCATTGGCACCGCTGTTCCGTTTTAAAACGGAAGAAGAAGCGATTCAAATGGCGAATGACACAGAATTTGGTCTGGCAACCTACCTATTTACCCAAAATACAGCACGTCAGTGGCGTGTTGGTGAGGCGCTTGAGTACGGTATGGTGGGCATCAACACGGGTGCGATTTCAAATGAAGTGGCTCCATTTGGTGGTGTGAAGCAGTCTGGCTTAGGGCGTGAAGGCTCTAAATTCGGTATCGACGAATATCTCGAAATGAAATATTTGTGCGTGGATATCTCTGTTTAAGTACGTCTAGCAACCATCAGTTAAAAAATCAGCCTTGCCCATTCAAGGCTGATTTTTTTTTATGGGTGTATATTAGGGAAGAGTCGATTTATTTTAAAATAGTACCTAGTGAAGCAACTTAAAAAGCCAAATTAATAAAGTTCACTACACCTTTATATAACGTGTCTTCTTTTCTTTAATCGGTCCAAACATATAAGTGACTTTAAACTTTATAGGTAGACAGTAAAATACTGGTTTCAGTATTGTAAATTCCTGAAATATTTCGGATTCGTTCTAAAATTCGATCAAAATTTTCCAAGCTATCAGACTTCAATTCGACCAATAAATCCCACTTGCCATTGGTACTATGCAAGGTATGCACAGCAGGGTCGATTCTGAGCTCTTTGACCACTGAACTGGTCTTGGTGCCTTCGACCATAATATTCATCCAAGCACGGATACTATTCTTCTCAGTCCCTGGTTTAATCCGCACCGTATAGCCTGTGATCACGCCACTGGTTTCCAAATGTTCAATCCGCTTTTGTACCGTATTTCGCGAGATACGGAGCTTGTTCGCAATCTCGGTAATCGAGATACGGGCATTGTCTTGCAGTAAGCCGAGGATTTGACTGTCCGTATCGTTCATTTTGATTTTTCCTGTTATCAATTTGATGAAATTTATTTCATTTTAATCAAATTTACAACTTTTTGGGCGCAATTTGATTTTTCATACTATGCGTATTGAGAAGCACTCTAGTGAGCGTTACATCGAGCTGAGGCGATGTGTTCTATAGGAGGTGTCTCATATCTATTTAATGGATTTGATTCAGCAAATTTTAAAGGGAAATATCATGTCTTTGTCATATGAAATGGACAATAGTGGCGCTTGGCAGACCTATCTTGCACAGATTAACCGTGTTGCGCCATATCTGGAAGACGACTTAATTCCATTCATCAACACTTTAAAGCGTCCAAAGCGCGCTTTGATTGTTGATGTGCCAATTGTGATGGACGATGGTTCAATTCAGCACTTCGAAGGCTATCGTGTACAGCACAATTTGTCACGTGGACCCGGTAAAGGCGGTATTCGTTACCATCCAGATGTTGAACTCAACGAAGTCATGGCACTCTCAGCGTGGATGACAATTAAAACTGCGGTTTTAAACTTACCGTATGGCGGTGCTAAAGGTGGTATCCGTGTAGACCCTCGCAAGTTGTCTCCACGAGAACTTGAACGTCTGACTCGTCGTTTTACCAGCGAAATTAGCCCAATCATCGGCCCACAAACCGATATTCCTGCTCCAGATGTAGGCACCAATGCAGACATTATGGGTTGGATGATGGACACCTATTCAAGCATTAAAGGTCATACCGTAACAGGTGTAGTAACAGGTAAGCCTGTGCACTTAGGTGGCTCTTTAGGTCGTGTCCGTGCAACAGGCCGTGGTGTGTTTGTGACAGGTTTAGAAGTGGCTAAGAAAATCAATCTTGCACTTGAAGGTAGCCGTGTAGCGATCCAAGGTTTCGGTAACGTGGGTAGTGAAGCTGCATACTTATTCTACAAAGCCAATGCGAAAGTGGTGTGTGTACAAGACCACACAGGTACGATCTTTAACGCAGAAGGCATGAATGTTAAGCAGTTACAGGACTATGTTGCGATTCATAAAGGTGTAGCTGGTTTCCCTGATGCCACTTTAATTGAAGACGAAGCATTCTGGACAGTGGACATGGATATTTTAATTCCTGCTGCTTTAGAAGGTCAGATTACCGCTGAACGTGCGCAACACTTAACTGCAAAATTGGTCTTGGAAGGTGCGAACGGTCCAACCTATCCAGATGCAGAAGACATTCTGTTAGAACGTCAAATCACGATTGTACCTGACGTACTGTGTAACGCAGGCGGTGTAACTGTGAGTTACTTCGAGTGGGTTCAAGACATGGCGAGCTACTTCTGGACAGAAGAAGAAATTAACCAACGTTTAGACAAACTTATGGTGTCAGCAGTTGAAGATGTTTGGTTCACTTCGAGCGAAAAGCAGTGCAGCCTTCGTACAGCGGCATACATCTTGGCATGCCAACGTATCTTAAAAGCACGTAAAGAACGAGGAATTTTCCCAGGTTAAGGGGGAGTTTCGTGCCCTTCGGGGCACATTCAAGACAGAACAACATCAGATTTATTAAGGAAGAACAAACCATGAACCAGAATAGTCAACCTACTCGCCAAGATTTTAATCAGTATATGGTGCCAGTTTTTGCACCCGCTCAGTTTATTCCTGTGCGTGGCGAAGGTTCTCGTTTGTGGGATCAGCAAGGTAAAGAATATATTGATTTTGCAGGTGGTATTGCGGTCAATGCACTTGGGCATGCTCACCCTGTGGCGGTTAATGCTTTGGTCGAGCAAGGTCAAAAGCTCTGGCACATTGGCAATGGTTATACCAACGAACCCGTACTGGCACTTGCAAAACAATTGGTCGATAACACCTTTGCAGACAAAGTGTTCTTCTGTAACTCTGGTGCAGAAGCCAATGAAGCGGCTTTGAAACTTGCGCGCAAAGTGGGCCTACTTTCAGGCTCGGCGCGCAAAAATAAAATTATTGCATTCAAAAATGCTTTCCACGGTCGTACTTTATTTACGGTTACGGCTGGTGGTCAACCGAAATATTCACAAGACTTTGCACCGCTTCCAGAAGGTATCCAGCACTTACCATTCAATGACTTAGATGCAGTACGTGAAGCAATTGATGCAGACACTTGTGCAGTGATTGTTGAACCAATTCAAGGTGAAGGTGGTGTAATTACCGCAAATCCTGAATTCTTAAAAGGCTTACGTGAACTGTGTGACCAGCATGGTGCTGTACTGATTTTTGATGAAGTGCAAACAGGTGTGGGTCGTACAGGTGCTCTATATGCCTATATGAACACTGATGTGACTCCAGACATTTTAACCACAGCCAAAGCACTCGGCGGTGGTTTCCCAATTGGTGCGATGATCACGACTGACAAATATGCCAACATGTTTGTGGTGGGTGACCATGGTACGACTTATGGCGGTAACCCATTGGCATCTGCCGTAGCCAATGCGGTATTTGGTTTGATCAATACCCCAGAAGTGTTGAATGGTGTACGTACACGTGCGCAAATTTTTGCCGACGGTTTAAACCAGTTAAATGCACGCTATGGCTTATTTGAAGAAGTTCGTGGTCAAGGTTTATTAATCGGCTGTGTACTGAAAGCTGAATATGCAGGCAAAGCTAAAGACATCGTGACTTTGGCGGGCGAAGAAGGCTTATTGGCACTGGTTGCAGGTCCAAATGTTGTTCGTTTTACACCATCATTAATTATTCCAGAAGCA
>NZ_DKIK01000109.1:29179-29787 GCF_002454215.1 Acinetobacter sp. UBA6720 | reverse complement strand
ATTGCTTGTGGCATGACACCACGTGCGACCTACTTGTGGACCTTACCTTTATTCCACTGTAACGGCTGGTGCTTTGCATGGACCATGGCAGCCAATGGGGGCACCAATATCTGTTTACGTAAAATTGACCCTGAACTCATTTTCAAAGTCATCGCTGAGCATAAAGTCGATTATTTCTGTGGTGCGCCAATTGTGCTATCCATGCTGATCAACACCCCTGAAGAGCAACGGATCCACTTTGAGCATCGCGTTGAAGTGATGGTGGCAGGTGCTGCACCTCCTGCTGCAATCATTGAAGGCATGCGCCATATTGGTATAAATGTCACCCATGTTTATGGACTGACTGAAACCTATGGACCTTCTGCGCTTTGTGCCTCTCAAGCGGGTTGGTCTGACTTATCTATTCAGGAACAAGCGCAGTTGCACTCACGCCAAGGTGTACCTTACCCACTGCAAGATGGTATGAAAGTGCTGGATCCAGACACGATGCAACCTGTACCGCATGACGGTCAAACTATGGGTGAAATTATGTTCCGAGGTAACATTGTGATGAAAGGTTATCTCAAAAACCCTGAAGCCACGGCAGAAGCCTTTGCTGGTGGTTGGTT
>NZ_DKIK01000109.1:28228-28999 GCF_002454215.1 Acinetobacter sp. UBA6720 | reverse complement strand
GCTGCGGTGGTCGCGAAGCCCGATCCTCGCTGGCAAGAAGTGCCCTGTGCATTTATTGAACTCAAAGCAGGTAAAGAAACCACGCCTGAGGAAATCATTGAATTCTGTAAGCAACATCTGGCACGTTTTAAAGTCCCGAAAGATGTAGTGATTACAGAAATTCCAAAAACGTCGACAGGCAAGTTACAGAAATTTGTCCTACGTGATTGGGCCAAAGAGCGTGCAACTGGCGAGTTTAGCTAAACATTCAGCAGTCTATTCAAGCAAATATTCTCACATAAAAAAGCGACCTTGAAGGTCGCTTTTTTATGTCTAAATGGCTTAATTATCTGAAATTAAAGCCACTTGCTGAATGTAGTTAAACAACTTCAAACGTGAAGCTTTAAGTTGTTCTTCATCAGCCTGCTGTTTCATATCACGGTGAATACGCAATACATGCTGACGAATGGTATGACGTTCCGCGGCATTATAGGTTTTGGAAAACTCATTAATGACCACATCACCATCTTTGATCATACGATCAACCCAACGCTGCAATTGAGCGGTTTTTTTCGCGCCTTGTTGCGGTGTCAAATAAGACAAAATCACCGTTTCATCTTCATTACGCAACAACTTACCAATGCGTAAAAATTGGCGACGACGAGCTTCATTTGATGTAATCAGTTTCACATCCAAAAGGGCTTCAATCAAACGCTCTTCAACAGGTAAGTTTTGAATTTGTTTAGTGTTCAACTCTGCAAGTTGAGAACCCAAAGATGCCATACGTTGTAC
>NZ_DKIK01000109.1:0-28062 GCF_002454215.1 Acinetobacter sp. UBA6720 | reverse complement strand
CTGAATCTCAGATAAAGCTTGTTCTTCATCTGCGCCTTCAAGCACCAAGCGTAAAGTGGTGCCCTTTCCTGCGCCTAGCATCAGGAGGGACATAATATTTTTGGCATCCACCAATTTGTCTCCTTTTCCAATTTGGATTGAAGAACGGAATTTGGTGGTCACTTCAATGAGCTTGCCAGATGCACGCGCATGTAACCCTAGTTTATTAATTACGTCAACAGTTGTGTCAATCATGCCCAGTGCTTCATTTCTCGATGGAGGACCTGAATAGACCATTTTGCCTCAAGGGCTTTTTTTAGTCTATCCACAATATATACAGAGCGATGCTGCCCACCCGTACAACCAATTGACACGGTCATATAGTGACGATGCCCTTCAGCAAAAGCTGGTAACCATTTATCTAAAAATTTATAAATATCTTGGAACATTTCGTGGGTTTGCTCACTTTGTTCCAAAAATTTTTGCACAGGGGCATCCAGTCCAGAATACTTCCGCAGTTCTAAATCCCAATGGGGATTGGGTAAATGTCGAACATCAAACACATAGTCAGCATCTAACGGAATACCATGTTTAAAGCCGAAAGACTGCAAAATCAAAATCAGGTTATCCGACTGCCCCAACTTTGACAGCAAGGTATGCTTTAAGTCATGCACACTTTTATCGGTGGTATCAATATGCACAGTTGAGCGCAAATTAATCGGCAATAAAAGGGTTTTCTCTTCTTGAATGCACTGATTCAAACTTTGAAAGCGTGTCGCCAACGGATGCGGACGACGTGAAGCACTAAAGCGCGCAATTAGTTCTTGGTCACGCGTGGTCAAATAAATAATATCGACCGTACCATGCCTTTGCAATTGTTCAAACACCAAGTCGAACTCTTGCAAATCTGCACGTGTACTGCGTACATCCACACCAAGCGCCAACTGCTCAAGGTTATTTTCTCGATCCAGTTTAGCCACAATCTCTGGAAGTAAGGCCAAAGGCAAATTATCAATACAGTAATAACCGAGGTCTTCCAATACTTGTAATGCAGAGGATTTACCTGAACCAGACTGTCCTGTAACAATTAAAATGCGCTTCATCTTAATCCTTTGTCATCAAACCCGAACTAAATGTGTTTCACTTTCAAGTTATCAATTAAACGTGTTACACCAAGCTTTGCCGCAACAAACAACACTACATCTTGATCAAACGCATCTACTTTTTGTAAAGCTGGGGTACGTGCTTCCACATAATCCACAACAAAACCCGCTTGTGTCAATGTCGCCTTTATATTTGTTAACACATCAGCTAAAGCGATACCCGTTTGTAGTGATTGCTCCGCTGCTTTTAAGCTTTGATAAATGCTTGGTGCTTTTTGGCGATTTTCTTCACTTAAGTATCCATTACGTGAACTCAAAGCCAAGCCATCTTCTGCTCGTGCAATCGGAACGCCAATCACTTCAAGTGGCATATTTAGATCACGGACAAACTGACGAATCACCGCCAGCTGTTGGTAGTCTTTTTCACCAAAGAAGGCAAAATTTGGTTGCACAATATTGAACAGTTTTGTCACCACCACCGCTACACCATCAAAATGTCCTGGGCGTTGTAAACCACACAAATCATTGGTGATATTAGATACAGTAATATTGGTCAAACGTGGATTTTTACCATACATTTGTTCAACCGATGGTGCAAAAACGATGTCACACCCTACATCAGCCAACAAACGCTGATCTTGCTCTAAGGTACGTGGATAGCTATCAAAATCTTCATTTGGACCAAATTGAATCGGGTTCACAAAAATACTGACCACAACCACATCACAAAGCTTTTTGGCTTCACGTACAAGGTTTAAATGCCCTTGGTGCAAGTTCCCCATGGTCGGTACGAAACCAATACTCTTTCGAGCCGTTCGCGCAGGGTTCAATGATGCTGAGAGGCCTTGGATCGTGGTTTCAGTTTTCATGTTTTACAGCTCGACTTGAAATGTTTGTTCTTTAGCTGGGAATGAACGATCTAGTACTGCTGTATGATATGCCTTGAATGCATCCAAAATCGCAGTTTCCCCTGCTTGTTCTTTCATAAAGTTACGTACAAATTTTGCAACACGACCAAAAGTCAGTCCAAGCATGTCTTGTACCACCAAGACTTGACCATCGGTATCCACACCTGCGCCAATGCCAATAACGGGTACATGCGGGAACAACTCACTAATTTCTTTACCGAGCTGTGCAGGCACACATTCCAATAACAACATTGCAGCACCCGCATCCACAACCGCCTGACAGTCTGCAATCAACTGGTCTGCGGCTTCACGTGTGCGCGCTTGTAATTTATAACCGCCTAGCACATGAACAGACTGTGGGGTTAAGCCCAAGTGTACACATACAGGAATACCATTTCGTGTCAAAACCTGAACTGTTTCAGCAAGCCATGCACCGCCTTCGACTTTGACCATTTGCGCACCTGCCTGCATCACAACTTTTGAGCTTTGCAGAGCATCATTTAAAGTGGCATAGCTCATAAAGGGCAAGTCTGTCAAAATGAAAGCATGTTGATTACCACGACATACTGCTGCTGTATGGTAAGCCATATCCTCAACCGTAACAGGCAAAGTGGAATCACGACCTTGAATGGCCATCCCTAGAGAGTCGCCAATTAAAATAGTATCAATTTCAGCTAGTTGCATTGCTTTTGCCATACTTGCATCATAGCAAGTTAGGCAGGAAAATTTGCGACCTTCTGCTTTAAATTTTCTTAAGTCATTTAAACTAATCATCAAACTATTCCTTTTCAACATTTTGAGCATTGCTCAATTCAATCGCGGCCCAATTACCTGCATCAAGCACACTTAATGTCGCTTGTTGTACAACAGGCAACTGCTTCAACGCAATACCATCAATGTGTAAATCAGGATCTAAATCCAACAGTGGGATAAGCACAAAATCACGCTCCATTACCCCTACATGTGGCACAGTTAAACGTTCATGCTGAATTTTTTCTTCGGCATAAAGCAGTAAATCTAAATCTAAAGTGCGTTCACCCCAATGGCGTAAACGTACACGTCCTGACTCTTGTTCAAAACGTTGTAACTCATCCAACAACGCCAAAGGTGCTAAATCTGTACTGAGTTGCACCACGGCGTTTAAATAGTTGGGCTGATCTTGCGGTCCCATCGGTGGACTTTGATATAACTTGGAGATCTTCACGTCCCCGAGACTGGCCAACTTATGCACTGCTTCAGTTAAAATCAATTTAGAGTCGCCTAAATTGCTCCCTAAACCGATGTACGTAATGATGTTCATTGTGTTGGCCCAAAAATCACACTGCTCAAGTCACGCTTCACACGCTTTCGTTTTAAAATTGGATGATCTAAACCTATCTCGGCAGAGCCAGTTGTAGTCACCGCGCCCACTTGAGATCGAGCTTCAGACTGCTGTTTGGTCTTACGCGTGCGACGACTACGTGGTTCTTGTTCTTTTACCAGAGGCTCTATTTCATGGCTTACGGTTTTAGCAACAACAGCTTCTTCAGCACTTGCTTTGCCACTGCGACGTGCTTTTGCACGTTGGCGATTATATTGACTAATGGCACGCTCTTTTTCATCGGTGCTCATTAATTGATATGCATCCCACCATTGACCCATACCTTGCGTACTATCATCACCCGATTTTTCACGCAGCAATAAAAAGTCAAAGCCTGCACGGAAGCGTGCATGGGTTGATAATGCTTGAATTTGCTGTGCTTTCGGGTTAAGTAAACGTGTTTGCATTTCCCACACTTCACGAATAAACGTTTCAGCAAAGCGCGGAATAATCGTCCGAGTGGCTTGGCGTTTTAATACATCAAGTCCCGCTTGTGCACGAGCTTCAGCAGCAACCACACCTTTACTGCTATAAAACTCACAACGCTCTAGGAACGGTTTCCAGAGCAACACCGCATAGAAAAAGGCAGGGTTAATGGTTTTGCCGACTTGAATACGCTGATCCGTATTTTTAGCCGCACGCTCAATAAATGGGCTGATATTCGGCTGAATGTCCGCAAATAGTTGTTTCCAAATTCCGAAGTCAATCAGCATTGGCAATACACGATTCAGATGACCCATTGTAAACAGCTTCTGAGATTCATCATACAGGCGGTGCGGAGAAACATCGCGAAGCAGTTGTGTCATTTCAAGACTGAAAACATCTAAAATTTTCTGATCAATTGAAAAACCTAATTTTGCAGCAAAACGTAAAGTACGCAACATGCGCACAGGATCTTCTTCAAAACGCGTTTGCGCATCACCCAATAGACGTAATGTTTTATCTTTAATATCGTCTACGGCATGACAAAAATCCAATACAATGCCCTTGCGTGGCTGATAGTACATTGCATTAATTGAAAAATCACGACGCGCAAAGTCTTGCTCAATCGTTCCCCAATTGTTATCACGCAAAATCATGCCTTGCGCTGAGGTGACTTCTTTCTTCGGCGGTGCACGGAAAGTTGCAACTTCAACCAACTCACGACCTGAATAGACATGAGCCAGCTCAAAACGGCGCCCGATAATACGGCAACGTCGTCCGAAAACTTCTTTTACCTGTGACGGTGTTGCATTGGTCACTGCATCAAAATCTTTAGGATTTAGGCCAAGCATCATGTCGCGGACACCGCCTCCGACGATATAAGCCTCATAGCCAGCCTTAGTTAATGCATCGATCACATCTAAAATGTAAGAAGGTAATTGAGCGGTTGATAAACCACATTTTGACGCGCGCAAAGTTTGCAAAAGCCGCTGTCTCCTACGCCTAAACGTAAAATTCTAAGATGACGCTAATGATATCTCTAACACAATCAAAGGGCAATTTGATTCTCGAAAGCAAAACAGAATTCTGAGCAATTCATGAAGAAAAGTATTCCATTTGACTATAAACTCAAACGTGCTTTATTTTTCAGAAAAATGGCAGGCCCAATCCCTGTCACCTGCTGTAATTCATCTATGGATTTGAATGCACCCTGTTTTTGTCGATAGGCCACAATTGCTTGGGCTTTCTTTAGACCTACACCCTGAAGCTGTTGTAACTGTTCAACACTGGCTTGGTTTAAACTAATTTTATCCGCATCAGTTACAGACTGAGGTTGAACTGGAGACACAGCACGTTTCACGCTCTTGGGCACTTGAATACGATCATCCCACGCTTGCTGTTCAGCTTTCCAGTTCAGGTAGTTCTGATCAAAAGACTGTGCATAACTGGTCGGCACCCAAGCCAATAAACTCAGTAATAACAAAGCAATGATCAACAAACTTACTTTTATTTTTATCAATTCAAACCACCATTTTTATTATTTCAATTGTAATTTGGCTTGCTCCCACAGATGATCCATTTCAGCTAAAGACATGTGCTCAATATTTTTGTTTTGTTGCAAAGCTTGATCTTCAATGAAAGCAAAACGAGTCCGAAATTTATGAATCGTACTCAAAAGCGATATTTCGCTTGAGACGCCCAGTTTACGTCCAACATTGATCATTGAAAATAAACAATCGCCAAATTCATCTGCTATTTCATCGGAATTTTGCTGCTGAACCGCATGTTTCAATTCAGCTAATTCTTCTTCAAGCTTGGCATAAGCACCTGCCACATCAGGAAAGTCAAAACCGATCTGTGCTACATTTTTTTGAATCTGTTCCGCCTGCTGTAAGGCAGGCCCGTGTTTGATACTGTCAAGTCTAGACTGTGCCTTACCTTGCTTTTCCTGTTGTTTAATTTGCTTCCAAAGTTCGCCCACCTCTTCAGCAGACAACGCCGAAAACTGCTGTGCTTGAAAAACATGTGGATGACGACGAATCAACTTTTCGGTGATGGCATGCACCACATCTTGAAAATTAAAAGCCCCTTGCTCAGCATACATCTGCGACTGGAACACCACCTGCAGCAGTAAATCTCCTAACTCATCACGTACTTCATCAGCCTCACCTGAACGCACAGCATCTTCAACCTCATAAGCTTCTTCAATGGCATAGCGGGTTAAACTTTCTGGGGTTTGCTGTTGATCCCATGGACATTTTTCACGTAACTCACGCATCACGTTCAGCAATTGTTCCATGTTTATCTCTCTTCAAAAATCATATTGATAATAATTACATTATGACGGCATACATTTGTTATGCTCAATCCAATCACAACAATAACATTAAGAAAAAGAGCAACAAGGAGCCATTTCAATGCGCAGTATTTTGATTAGCGGTGCAGCTCAAGGGATTGGTGCAGCCATCGCCCGCTTATTTTATACACATCATTACAAAGTAGGGATTTATGACATCAATAGCGCTCAAGCCGAACAGCTGGCAGCTAGTCTCGGCCCAAATGCCAAAGCAGGGCAGCTCGATGTTTCCAACTATCAAGACTGGCAAACTGCTTTAGCCGAGTTTGTCGCATGGGCAGGTGAGCTCAATGTCTTGGTCAATAATGCAGGAATTCTATTCTCAGGGCCTTTTGAACAAACAGAGATCGGCGCACATCACAAAACCATGTCGATTAATGTCAATGGCGTACTGAATGGCTGCCACGCTGCATTGCCCTATCTCAAACAAGCAAATTTTGCTCGTGTCATCAACCTTTCATCGGCTTCAGCCATCTATGGTCAAGCTGATTTGGTCTCGTACTCTGCCAGCAAGTTTGCAGTACGCGGTATCACCGAAGGCTTAGATACCGAATGGCAAAAATATGGCATTCGCGTGCTCGATGTCATGCCACTATTTGTACAAACTGCCATGGTGCAGGATATGCAAGCGAAGAGTATTCAAAACATGGGAGTACACTTAACTGCCGAAGATGTAGCGCAACACGTTTTTCAAAGGGCCGTTGCAAAAGATACGGCTCTAACTCCAACCCATCAAGCCGTGGGTGCTAAAACCAAGCTTTTATTTCAACTGAGTAAAATCAGTCCCCAATGTCTGAATCGCCTGACCAATTTGTACCTTTCTAAATAAAAAAAGCCTGCAATTGCAGGCTCTTTCTTTTCAATTCGCTTAGTTACCTTGCACCAAACGACGCGCACTAATGATGCCCGGTTGTTGCTCTAACCGCGCCAACAGTTTTGATAGTTGCGATAAGCCTTTCACTTCAATCAACAATTTCATATTGGCAATACCATCTGCTTCAGAAATCGTATTAACCTGACGAATATTGATTTGGTCAGAAAAAATCACTTGGGTCAAATCTTTGAGCAAACCACGGCGATCATAAGCTTCCACCACAATTTGCACACTCTGACCACGTGTTGGCTGCATTTCCCAATCGGCTTCTACTGCACGTTCAGGTTCATTTTGAATCATGCGCAAATAATCTGGACATGCAATTTTATGAATGCTCACCCCACGATTCAAGGTGATATAACCTGCAATCGACTCGCCATGCACAGGCTGACAGCATTGAGCTACATGCAACTCAACGTTATCCAAACCATCAATCAGAATGCCATGTGCTGACAAAGTATGGCTAGCACGTGGGTTCAAGGTCGGCTTCAGCACCAGCTCAGGTTCATCCTGATCCAAATGCATATGACGATTCACCTGATTAATCAGCGCATGTAGACTAATGTCACCATTCACCAGTGCAATCAGGATGTCCTCACCCGCTTTGACATTGAAATGATTGCAGTAATCATTTAAATCAATACTTTTCGGATGAATCGCTAAACGTGAAAGCTCTTTATTGAGTAGCTCACGGCCTACTTCCAAGTTTTTACTACGATCTTGTTGGCGGAACCAATGACGCAACTTGTCACGCGCACGTGCCGTCTTGATATAACCTAAAGAGTTCACCAACCAATCGCGGTTTGGCTCACGGTCTTTCTTGGTTAAAATTTCAACTTGCTCGCCCGTTTTTAAGGTATAAGTCAGCGGAACATAGCGCTGATTCACCCGTGCGGCATAGCATTTGTTACCAACTTGGGTGTGTACATGATAAGCAAAGTCAAGCACGGTCGAACCACGTGGAAGTTCTTTGATATCGCCATCACGACTAAAGACGTAAATCTTCTCAAAATCTTCAAAATCCTGAATTTGTTCAAAATTTTCAGAATCATCATCTGACTTATGTACATTGGCATCATTCCGTTCTTGATAATGCTCAAGCACAGCACGCAATGAATGTAAACGGTGGTTAAAAGAGCGGTCGGTATTCTTGCCTCCTTCTTTATAATTAAAGTGTGAACATACCCCTAGCTCAGCTTCTTCATGCATATTTTTGGTACGAATTTGTACTTCAAGTGATTTATTTTCCGCAATCACAGCGGTATGCAATGAACGATAACCATTGGCTTTCGGGTTGGTAATATAATCGTCAAATTGATGCGGAATATGACGCCAAATTTGATGTACGATCCCCAAAGAGTGATAACATTCAGGGACGGTCTTCACCAAAACCCTGACGGCACGTATGTCATAGAGCTGATCGAAACTCAGGTTCTTACTTTTCATTTTTCGATAAATCGAATAAATGTGTTTCACCCGACCACTGATTTCAGCCTCTATACCATGTTCAGCCAAAGCTTCACGCAACTTATCTATGACAAACTGGATATACTGCTCACGCTCCAGTCGCTTCTCATTCAGTAGCGTCGCAATTTCTTTATAACGATCAGGTGCTAAATAGCGAAAGGCCAGATCTTCAAGTTCCCACTTTAACTGCGCAATCCCTAAACGGTGTGCTAGTGGTGAGTAAATGGTTAAGATCTCTCGTGCTACACGCTCTTGACGTTCTTTAGAAGAAGTCGCCAATTCACGCAGTGCATAGGTTCGCTCTGCCAGTTTGATCAATACAACACGTACGTCTTCGGTCACAGAAATCAACATTTTATAAATGCCGTTTAAGTGCTCGCGCTGGTTGTTATTAAAATGATCTTCGAGGCGTTTATTCTGCTCGATGAGGTCAGACAACTTCCCCATGGACAAAGTGCCTTTGACCAAGGCATGTACTTGTTCACCAAAGTGCTCTTGCACTTCCGCCAAAGGAATGACCCCTTCACGTACACCACGATAGAGCATCGCAGCAGCTAAAGTATCTTCATCGACATGCAAATGGGCCAGAATATCCGCCATCTCAATACCTGTATAAAAGATATTGGAACGGTGGTTTACTGTGGTTTCTAACTCTTTTTGTAAAGTCAAATTGGCAACTTCTTCGAGTTGCTCAAGCTTCGCATCATCTAATATGCTTCGAACACGATCTAACCATTCAGCCAAATCATGTTGAGCTTGTTCGGCATGCTCTACAGTCGCCTCCTGAGACAACTCATTAAGTCGCCCAGGTAGTTGCTCACGTACTGTGACCATACCCATCTCCTACATTTTTACGCTTCATATTCTTTAATCGTTTATCTCATTATCTTTTTCAAACAATGCTATCGACTCAACATGACCAGTGTGCGTAAACATGTCCATCACACCAGCTTTAACCAACCGATAACCCTGCTGTACCAACAGCCCCGCATCCCTTGCGAGTGTCGCTGGATTACACGACACGTAAACGATTCTTTTTGCACCAAAGTTAGGCATATAATGCATTATTTCCTCTGCGCCTGCACGTGGAGGATCTATCAATAATGCATCAAATCCTTGATTTGCCCAAGAATGATGCGAAAAATCTTTTGTTAAATCTTGTGAAAAGAACTTCAACTGACTCAATGCATTGTACTTTGCATTTTCCGCACCACGCTGAACCATCTCCTCACTACCTTCAACCGCAATCACCTCTCCCATCGCACCAACACATCGAGCCAAAGGCAAAGAGAAATTACCTAAACCACAGAACAAATCGAGCACACGCTCTCCTTGTTGTAATTCTAGCAAGTCACATGCCAATTTCACCATTTGTGGGTTGATGGTTGAGTTGACTTGAGTAAAGTCCTGAGGGTTAAAACCAAATTCCACATCAAAATCAGTTAAACGATAATGTAAACGCATCGCTGCATGTTCATCATCGACACGCTTTAAACTTTCTGGGCCCTCAGCCTGTAAATACAACTGCCACCCTTTGTCTAACGCAAATTGTTTTAATCGGTTGACATCCTCTGGGTTTAATTTTTCAGTATGTCGTACCGTAAGGGCAATATCACTGTCCCCCATCGCTAATTCTATATGACCAATCGCGGCTTTGGCTGTTAGACTTTGGAGTAACTGCTTCAGTCGTGTGATCGAACCAAACGCTTGATCCAACACCAAACAGCGGTCAATTGAAGTCAGTTTATTGGTTTGGCGCTCGCGAAAACCGACCACCAACTTATCTTTATTGGGAATATAGCGCACGCCAATGCGTGCTTTACGGCGGTAGTCTTCACGTAAAGAGCGCAAAGGTGGCAACCATTCTTCAGGTTGAATACCTGCAAAATGCTGCAAATGCGATTGCAGTACATTTTGCTTTAAACGAATTTGCTCATCAGGATGAATGTGCTGCATATTACAGCCACCACAGCTTTTAAAATGCAGACACTTTGGCTCGACACGAAAAGCAGAAGCTTCACTGAGGAGTTGAACAGCATCGGCTTCCTCTAAACGCTTTACCGCGTGGGTAATCTGCGCTTTCACGGTTTCCCCAGGCAGAGCATAGCTAATAAAGACTTTTTTGCCATGCTTTTCTACAGGATGATCAGGATGTGAACCATAGTGTGCTATACCACGCCCTTCATGCGAAAGAGACTCAACCTGAAAGATATAACTCGGCTGTTGAGTGGGACGAGGTTTGGCTCTATGTTTCATGTGTACCTAAATATGGGAAGAAGAAAAATCAGCAGCGGTAAAAGCTGTATGTTGCGAGGTCTCACGCCACACCGTTAAGAAATCTTGATGCTGTGGCTGGGTTTGTAAAAACTGAATGGTTTGGTGAATCAAATGACGATGGTCTTGCGTCAACAACTGCCCTTTGAGCAAGAGCCAACGCAAATACACCAGCCATGTATTCAGCACATCACCTTCACAATAACTAGTGAGTTTAAGCCATTCCTGCGCCCGAACATATTCAGGCACATGATAAGCCCCATCGCCTCGTTTGCCGGGATAACCCAACAAATGTGCAACATCATCCAGTTTTTGGAAATGACGTCCATTAAACATTGCCATCACATCCATAAGGTCGATGTGGCGCTGATGATAACGGTTCTGATAGTTATTATAGCGCTTTTGTGTGTCAATTTCGCCCTGATCGAACAAAGCAGGTGCAGTTAAACCATGATACATGGCACGAAGCATGATCACTGGTAAGTCGAACTGCGCACCATTCCAGCTCACTAAAGTTGGTAAGCGCTTATCAAATATAGATAAAAACTTACTCAGAATTTCTGCTTCAGAGTATTGTTCGCGACTAAAAGAAAAGAGTTTCATCTGGCCTTGATCATCCAACCACAAGCCTGAAATACACACAATTTCATGCAAAGCCAAACGTTGAAAATCCATGCCTGACTCTTGGCGACGCAATTTGGTCAGTGCAGCCTCCAAATCAGCCTCAGGCAAATCCAAACCATATAAATGCGCCCCAGATCTCAAATCAGTCATGGTTTCAATATCAAAGGTGAGCACAGGTAGGCGCATATATCAGACTCTATTTTCGTTTTATTCAGGATCAACCACAGAGAAAAGTCCCGTCGATAAATAACGGTCACCACGGTCACAAATAATGCATGCAATGATAGCACCAGGGTTTTCTTCAGCAATTTTAATTGATGCCCACACCGCACCACCTGAAGAAGTTCCTGCGCTAATGCCTTCTTTTTGTGCCAATTTACGCATGGTTTTTTCTGCTTCAATTTGCGGAATATCAATAATCTGATCAATCCGACTGCGGTCAAAAATCGTCGGCAAATATTCTTCAGGCCAACGGCGAATCCCCGCAATACTTGAACCATCCGATGGCTGTAGACCAATAATTTGAATGTCGGGGTTCATCTCTTTGAGATATTTAGAGACCCCCATAATGGTACCTGTAGTGCCCATTGAACTTACAAAGTGAGTGATTTTGCCACCTGTTTGCTGCCAAAGTTCAGGCCCAGTCGTTAAATAATGTGCTTCAACATTATCAGGATTACCAAACTGGTTAAGTACATGCCCTTTGCCTTGTTCTTGCATTTGCAAAGCCAAATCACGTGCACCTTCCATGCCCTGTTCTTTGGTCACTTCAATCAGTTCCGCGCCATAAGCACGCATTGCATCTTTACGTTCTTGGCTCATGTTGTTGGGCATAATCAGTTTCATCTGATAGCCACGCATCGCAGCAACCATCGCCAGTGCAATGCCGGTATTTCCACTGGTCGCTTCAATCAAGGTATCGCCCGGCTGGATTTGCCCTCGCTTTTCCGCTTGCATAATCATGTTATACGCGGGACGGTCTTTGACAGAACCTGCGGGGTTGTTGCCTTCTAACTTTGCCAATACTGTTGCTTGAGTGTGACTAGCCAAACGCTGTAAACGCACCAGTGGAGTTTTTCCAACATAGTGATCTAACAAAAATTCGTCTGCTTGAAAATCAGTGGATGTAGTACTCATTCTTTGCACCTTGATCGAGGTGCGCCTATTGTATGGAAAAATGCCTGTCCCTGCACCCATTTAGCGTGCTTTTTCGTGAAAGTGATTAAAGCACCATCGATTTTTTATAAAGCGTGCTACACTTCAAAGCATAGGGAATAAATCACTTGCACCATGTCAAATATCAATAAAAAGTTATTTAATCGTCTGCACTTAAACCATGCTTATGGACAGCTCATTGCACTTATTTTCGTGCCGATTATGATTTTGGCCTGTGTAGGTGCATTACTGGTCATTACCGAAACCTCAAATGCCGCCAAAGCCCAGCAGCGACAAATGGCGATTGCGATTTTAACGCGCTATCAACTGGATGCAGAAGCGGCGATCAATTTGGTAAATGCCTCCCCTTGGCAATATGAAAATGCACGTTATTTGATGCAAAAGATGTTAGATGAAAAACATCTGATTCGTGCCGCAATTATTGATGACAAAGGCAATAACAAACTCAGCATTGGCTATCAAGACCAAGCGCCGTGGCCTGCTCTGAAAAAAAATACTGATTTTTTTGGCCCCTTGTCTTTTAACGGCAATACGGTCTATGGTCTTCCCATCAACCAATTTGCTGGCTCACCTGCTCAGTTAGTGATTGAAGTTGACAATCAACCCTTACAAATTGCACGTTATCGTGTATTGATTGTGTTGATTGCGACAGGCTTGTTAACACTCTTATTGCTTTTATTGTGTTTGAATTTTTACTCGCGTCGTTGGATCGCGCCCATGTATGAAATTCGCATGCAGTTACAACGTTTAAATGCCGACACCCTTGATCAACACATGATCATCAACAGTACGGGTGAATTACGTTTATTGCAGCGCGATATTGCCAATGTGGTGAAACGCTTACACTTTAGTTTTTTAGAACTAAAGGAACACACTGAGCAGACAGAAGACGATTTGCGCCGAACTCTTGACACATTAGAAGTGCAAAACATTACCTATCGCCAAGCACGTGACCAAGCCATTTCAGCAAGTCAGTCTAAATCTGTTTTCCTAGCCAACATTAGCCACGAACTGCGCACCCCACTAAATAGTATTGACGGTTTTATCCATTTGCTGTTGCGTCAAGACAACTTGAGCAACGACCAAAACCTATATTTACAAACCATTCGCAAGTCTTCTGCACACTTATTGGCACTGATTAATGATGTATTAGATTTTTCAAAAATTGATGCAGGTAAGCTAGAACTCGATACGGCCACTTTTGACCTTGAAGAAGCCATTTTTGATGTAATGGATATGCTGTCCCCACTCGCAGCACAAAAGCATATCGACATGGCTTTTTATTATGCAGACAATGTGCCGAAGCATGTGGTTGGCGATACCTTACGCTTTAAACAAATTTTGACCAACCTAATTTCCAATGCGATTAAGTTCACCCCTGATGGTGAAATTATTGTGCGCGCAAGACTTGAACAAGATGATATTGGACAGTGTTTATTACATTTTAGTGTACAAGACAGTGGTATTGGTTTGAGTGGTACCGACCGTAAGAAATTATTTGAATCCTTCTCCCAAGGCGATGCATCTGTCACTCGCCAGTTTGGAGGGACAGGATTGGGCTTAGCGATTTCTAAACAACTCGTGCACCTGATGCAAGGCCAAATTGGCTTTGAAGACAACCAAGAACGTGCTCCAACAGAAAAAGGCTCCACTTTCTGGTTTACAGCCATGTTTATGGTCAATGAGGAAGATGAATTCATCGAACATCCTCAATTTAGCAATATTCAAGTCGTATCTTATTTAGCGCATCCTGCAACTGCCAATATTTTACGCCACTATCTAGAAGACTATGATGTCAAACACATTGAATCTAGCTCAATTTTGGATTTGTTTAGCCATCTGAATAAACTGCCTCTAGATGTCGAAAACACCTGGCTGATTGTAGATCATAGCGGAGATACTGAGGCCTTATTGAAAGAAATCCGTCAACGCTATAATGGTAATCTTGCAGTTTACGGCTATCAAATGTCACTTGATCTAAACATGTTGAATGACTACCGAGCACGGCCTTTATACCAACCACTCAGCCGCAGTGCCTTGATTCAACTACTCAGCAATCAACCCTTGTTTGAAGATAACGAAATGGAGTCTTTCAATGGTCAAGGTTTACATATTTTGGCAGTCGATGATCACTTACCTAACCTCATTGTACTTGAAGCATTATTGGGTGAATTGAATGTCACTACCACCAAGGCCTTGAGTGGGCAACAGGCTTTAGAAATTTTACAAGAACACTTTGAACAGGACAGCAAGCCTTTTGATTTGATCTTTATGGATATTCAAATGCCTGTCATGTCAGGTGTAGATACTACACGCGCTATTCGTGCCTTAGAGTCAACTCTAGAAAATAATAAACGCTTACCGATTATCGCACTAACTGCACATGCTTTAGCTGATGAAAAGCAAAAACTCCTGCAAGTCGGTATGGATGACTATGTCACTAAACCAATTCAAATTGATCAAATTATCCAAATTTTGACTCACTGGACTACAGAACGTTTCAACAAAACCTCCGCGGTTGAAAAAGCCATCATGATTGAGGCGCTGGATCCGAAAGTACTGGACTGGCAACAAAGCTTACAATTGGCAGCAAACAAAGAAGATCTTGCTGTTGATCTGCTACGCATGTTGATGGATAGTTTCGACACGGAACTAAATGAAATGAAACAGTTGATAGAAATGGAAGACTTTCCGCAACTTGAACACGTTCTACACCGCCTATACGGGGCAACGCGCTATGTCGGTGTACCGAACTTGCAAGAAGCAACCGGCACATTTGAGCAGTTTGTTTCGACCTTGCGTAAAGAGCGACGTAAAGCCGATGAACAGTTCATTCAAGAAACCATAAAACGTTTTAATGAGCTCAAAGTTGTCATTGAGCAAGTGCAACATGCTGCACAACAAATTTTAATCAAACATAATTCTTAAAAACGGTCGAAACACGACTAAAGTCAGTACTGTCTATCTTTTGATATGACTGCACTGTCATGTATCCTAACAAGGCGCATGTTATGCTCCATGCAAGCAAAAAATAAGAGTTTTCATCATGGCTTTACTTCGCATTGAAAAAAATAATGGCATCGCGACTGTTTCACTCAACCGACCAGACAAGCGTAATGCCATGAGCTTCGCTTTATTGCGCGAACTGGTGCAAACCGCTGAAAAAATCAAAAAAGATCGGAGCATTCGCTGTGTGATTCTGACTGGTGAAGCGCAAGTATTTAGTGCTGGTATTGACCTTGCTGATTTAAACAATCCCAAAAATCGCGCCTATGCCGCATGGGAACTGATTAAACCTGGGCAAAGTCTATTTCAAAAAGCGTTTCTTATTTGGCAAGAACTGCCCGTTCCTGTGATCGCAGCAATTGAAGGATTTTGTTTTGGTGCAGGCATGCAATTGGCTTTGGCTGCTGACATTCGTGTCGCTCACCCTGCAACTAAAATGTCGATTATGGAAAGTCGTTGGGGACTTGTGCCAGATATGGGGCTTACTCGCTCTTTAAAAGGCTTAGTGGGACTCGATCTTGCGAAAGAACTCACGCTTACAGCACGTATTTTTGATGCTCAATATGCCAAAGAAGTCGGTTTAGTCACACACTTAGATGAATCCCCTCTTGCAAAAGCACAGTCTATTGCAGAAGAAATGCTACAGCGTTCACCTGATGCGCTCATGGCCTCTAAATACGTACTTGATGCCATGCAACATGAACCAAAAAAATCTTTGCGCATGGAAAAAATTTGGCAACTCAAATTACTGTTAGGTAAAAACAGCCAAATCGCGCGCAAAAAAGACAAACAACCCGATGTCCAATTTGTACCACGCCAGTACAAATAACAGCATTTAACCGCATTCAGTTTAGAAGAGAGTCCCATGAGTTTCGATCGACACACTAAAATTGCATTTCTTGGTATGGGACTCATGGGAAGCCGAATGGCGACCCGATTAATTCAAGCAGGTTTCGAAGTCGCGGTCTGGAACCGCACTCCAAATGCCAAGGATGCACTCATTGACTTGGGAGCAACAGACTTAGCCCTGCAAGACATAGCCCTCTATCCCGTTATCCTCACCTGTTTAGCTGACGACAAAGCGGTTGAAAATGTTTACGAACAAATAGAACCGTTTTTGACTGCCAATCAAGTACTTGTCGACTTTTCCAGTCTTTCGGTTGAGCAAACGATTAAACTTGCTGCACGTGCTGAACACAAACAGGTGCAATGGATTGATTCGCCTGTGTCTGGAGGAACTGTAGGTGCAGAGCAAGGAACGTTGGTGATTTTTGCTGGCGGTGATGTTCAAACCATTCAGGACTTGTCTTTAATTTATAATATTCTGTCGCAGCGCGTTACTTGCATGGGCGCTACAGGCACAGGACAGGCCACTAAAATTTGCAATCAACTGATTGTGGCTGCCAATAGCACCTTGATTGCTGAAGCGGTGGCTTTAGCTGCTAAAGCTGGCGTAGATACTCGTCTACTTGCACCTGCACTGGCAGGTGGTTTTGCAGATTCTAAACCCTTTCAAATTTTAAGCCCACGTATGGCCACACACCAATTTGAACCCGTACAATGGAAAGTACAAACCCTCTCTAAAGATTTAAACAATGCTGTGCAACTCGCAGCCCACCATCAACTCGATATCCCCGTTGCAGCACGAGCACTTCAGCAATTGCAAGCACATCAACAACAAGGCTATGCTGAAACTGACCTTGCCTCGGTCATATTACAAGTAGAACAGAAAGCCAAATAACAAAAGGAGAAAATCATGACCAAACTTGCTGTAAATTTATCCATGATTTTTACCGAAGTACCGCTGCTTGAGCGTTTTGCTTTAGCTCAAGCCGCAGGCTTTAAACATGTTGAGATCCAATTTCCCTATGAACTGAGCATTGAACAAGTTCAAACTCAGCTAACACTACATGACTTAAGCCTCTGCTTGATTAATGTTCCCGCGGGAGACCTCATGACAGGTGGTAATGGTCTAGCAGGTGTCCCTGGCAAAGAACTGGAGTTTCATCGGGCCCTACAGTTGGCTGTGCAATATGCCAGCGCACTCAAAGTACCAAGCGTGAATATCCTTGCAGGCAAACAGCCATTGGACGCTGACCTCCTGCCTTGTTTAAACACCTTGGCTAAAAACTTAAAGTTAGCCTGCCACATGTTCACCGAACATCAAATTCAACCTGTCTTTGAAATGATCAACGGCACCGATATGCCACGCTTTTTAGTACAAAATATTGCCCAAGCACAAGAAATGTTAGAAGCCGTAAAACACCCTGCACTTAAAATGCAATACGACTGCTATCACATGGCAATGATGGGTGAGGATGTCCTTCAAGGCTTACAAGAAAATATTCAAGATATTGGACATATCCAGTTTGCTGACTGTCCGGGCCGGCACGAACCAGACACTGCACAAATAATGTATGCAAATATTTTTGAATGGTTACAACACAGCAACTATGATGGTTTTCTTGCGGCTGAATATCGACCAAAAACTGTTTCAACTCAGTCCTTTGCATGGAAGGCAAAATACTTTGCCACGCATCCTCAAAGCTAAGCCTTGTCAGATTTGAATTTTTCGGCCAAAAACTCTATACTATAAGGTGAGTTATTGTCCGGAAAAATTCCCTTTATGAATTTAGAACCATCGCCCAGCGCTTCTAATTCTCACGATCTCGCAATGAATACACAAGCTGCCGACGTACAAGCTTGCTTAAAAGTTGTACACGAAGCCCTTGAAGATGTAAAAGCAAAAGATATTTTAGCGCTTGATGTCAGCTCAATCAGTAATGTTGCTGATGCAATTGTAATTGCAAGTGGTACATCTACGCGTCACATTAAAGCACTTGCTGATAACGTTGCTGAAGAAGCACGTAAAGCAGGCTTCCGCCCTCTCGGTGTCGAAGGCGAACGTGATGCTGAATGGATCTTGATTGATCTTGGCTTTGTTGTTGTGCATGTGATGTTGCCAACAGCACGTCGTTTCTACGACCTCGAAAGCCTATGGCGTGCAGCCCCAGAAGAAACTGTAGCCTAATCAAAAAAAGCGACCTAAAGGTCGCTTTTTTATACGCTATATTTTCTAAATGAGCCAATGCAAATCCACTGACGGATACTGTGTTTTAACCTGTCTCTTGATACTGGCATAAACCTGATCAGCTTTTGCAGGGCCGTAAAATTCACAGTACTTTTCATAGCAGGCTGTCAACATCTGAGCATACTGAGCCATCAGTAAAGTATTTAGAAGCATCCGATCATCCAACCTTTGGTTTGCAGACATCAAAATAGATAATGCTTCCAACTCCACCTTTACTTCACTTTCAAAATCCTGCATATCAACATCTTTTACCGACTGACAAATACCTTGCATAAAAAAGATGAAAGCATCCAATAATTGCTCTTGCGTCTGTTCTGCTCGGAGCTCTTGGGCTGTAGGCTTGAGTAATACTTGTTTTTCAACTTGTGCCATCTCTGCTAAGACATTTCTGAGCATATCTTTGCGGTGATAACGCAATTCTTCGGTAGTGCAAATTTCACTCAAAAAACGATTTAAAACAAAGGATGGTTGGTCACCATATTTGGCTTCCCAGTGATTCAACACTTGCTCCAAAAGTGTCCCCGGTAAGTATTGACTGAGGCCTCGTTCAATCGCTTGACGTTTTTGCAAAATACTTAATGTTTCAGTCGACATGAGCTATCCTCTTCATTTAATGACGTTTAGTCATATCATCTGTTTCAAAAGTCACATCATGCTGAAACTCCGGATAGGACAGTTCGGCATGTTCGGTATAGTCTAAACCACGTTGTTCATGTTGTTTACTTACACGTAGACCACCCAACACTTTATCCAAGACTTTGAACACAATAAAAGCCACACCAAATCCCCAAATAAATGCAGCCATAATACCTAAAATTTGTACTGCAATTATTTCTGAATTAAACATTCGCCCTTCAAAAAACAGCCCTGCTGCCAACGTCCCCCACGCACCACAAAAGCCATGCACAGTCACAGCATCAACCACATCATCCAAACGAAGTTTTTCCATCAATACAGGTAAAATACTGACCAGAATTCCAGCAAAGGCTCCACTCATCACTGCAAAAAGTGGACTCATGGTTGCACAGCCTGCGGTGATTGCAACCAACCCACCTAAAGACGCATTAATCGTGCCTCGCATTAAAATCGCTTTACCTCGAATCAGGGTATAGGCCATGTAGGCAACGGCCGAAGCACACGCCGCTAAATGCGTGTTTAGGGCTATACGTCCAATACTCACTTCAGCTTTAACGGTAGAAGCAGCATTAAAACCAAACCATGCTAGCCATAAAATAAAACCACCTAGTGCCACCAGCGGTAAATTATGTCCAGCCAAATAGTGAACTTGCCCATTGCGACCAAAACGTCCGAGTCGTGGCCCAAGCACAATAATACCCGCCAGAGCCACCCATCCACCAATCGAGTGCACAACAGTTGAACCTGCAAAGTCGATAAACCCTAGAGCCTTCAACCAGCCCTCGCCGTCAAACAAACTTCCCCAAGCCCATGCCCCAAAGATCGGATAAATCAAACCGCTCACTACGGCCGCACTGACAATATAGGCTACAAAGTGAATACGCTCTGCCATTGCGCCACTGGCAATAGTGGTGGCCGTTGCAGCAAACATCATTTGGAAGAACAATAAATTCCAATGCCATCCATCCATTTCATTGGGTGCAAAATGAGAAGTTCCGATCCAGCCAGTTTGGTTTACCCCAAACATTAAGCCAAAGCCAATTAACCAAAACACCAAGCCCCCCAAACATGCATCCATATAGTTTTTCATGAGTACATTAATCGTATTTTTAGAACGAACTGAACCACTTTCAATCAGTGCAAAACCCGCTTGCATAAAAAACACCAAGATACCACCTAGCACCACCCAAACACTGTCTAAAGATAGGCGAATTTCTTGTATATTGGCTGCACTCACCACAGGTTCAACTGCCCAGGTTGAGCTAGAACACAGTAAATATAGCCCTGCTAAAATTTGAAGTTTTTTCATCATTATCCCCCAAAGAACCGAAATAAAAATTGCAACAAATATGCCAATTTCTAGGGATATACTTAATTTTCTATATATATTTCAAAACATTTATTTGATCAAAAGTTCCAGTAACTCAACCTTTTTCAACCTTATTTTCACATAAACAATCTTTCTAAAATTTAAAACCCATTTCTCTTATTGCATAGAAAACACATACATTCTGCCTTACATCACGCGTACTCGAGCTAATGTCATTCAAATATTAAAACGATGTTGCTTTGAGACCCTTTTCAGAAAGACGCCAAACCTCTCACATAAAAAAAGTGACCCGAAAGAGTCACTTTTATAAAACAACGAGCCCATTCAATTTTTTATTGCGCGTCAGCCCCCCCGCCTAAGACCTTATATAAGGTGACACGATTGGTGGCTTCCTCTAGAACCAACGTAACAAGTTCTTGCTGTGCACTATAATATGTTCGCTGCGCAGTCAGGGCCGTCAAATAGCTATCCAAACCTTCTTTGTACCGGGCAGTAGATAAACGATAACTACGTTCCGAGGAACGGACTAGGTCTTTTTGTGCATCAAGTTGCGCTTCAATATTCTGACGCACAGCCAAAGCATCTGCTACATCAGAAAAAGCAGTTTGAATGGCTTTCTCATATTGTGCAATATAGATATTTTTCTGAATTTTGGCTGAATCTAAAGAAGCTTTAAGCTCCCCTCCTTGGAAAATAGGCACAGAGATCGTTGGTATAAACGACCATGTACCAGTTCCAGCACTAAACAGCTTTTCTAAATCGCTACTGCTTCGCCCAGCCGTGGTGGTTAATGAAATGGTTGGGAAGAAAGCTGCTCTTGCGGCTCCGATGTCAGCATTTGCTCCCTTTAAGAGATGCTCTACATATAAAACATCGGGGTGGTTTTGCAGCATGCTCGAAGATAAGTTTTCAGCAATTGGAGCCAGACGTATGGATTGCAAATCTATATCATTTGAGGGAAGAAACTCAGCTGGTACAGCAGTGCCTACGATTAAGTTCAATGCATTCTGCGCTTGAGCCAAAGCCTTCTTGTAACTGGCAATATCAGCCTTGGCACTATCGACACTGGTTTTAATTTCCTCATAGTCTAGGGCAGAAGATATACCTTCTTTATATTTGGCATAAGTGAGTTTGAGTGTTTTTTCCTGACTGGCCAACGTGCTTTCTGCAATGCGCAATTGTTGCTGATAAGCTGCGATCGTCAACCAATCACTGGCAACCTCTGCAACCAAGCTCATACGCGAACTGCGTTGTGTTTCAGCGGTTGCAAAATAGCTTTCTAAAGACTCAGTATTCAGACTTCGAATACGACCAAACAAATCAAGCTCCCAACTGGTAAATCCTACAGAAAACTCACTAGAGCGACTGATTTGGCTTTGCCCCGATGAGGATTGTGCTTTAGATGCAGATTGAGATACAGATGCACTTACACTTGGATATAAGTCTGCTTTCTGAATGCGATATTGTGCTCTAGCTTTATCAATATTCAACATCGCCATACGCAAGTCACGATTATTATCTAAAGACATCGCAATGACTTTTTGTAAGCGAGTATCAAGAAAAATAGTGCGCCACTGTATATCTGCAACTGGTTGAGAAGAGCTCCCCCCCACAGCCTGATTATTAAATGACGTTGCGACAGGCGATGTTGGTTGACTATATTCTGGATTGAGATTCATGCACCCCGTCATTCCCAGAAAACACAGCCCCACCGCGCCATATTTGTAGTTCAACAACATTATGAATGCTCCTGTGGTAATTCAGCTGTTTTCTTTTTGGAAAAAATGCTACGGATAAGAACATAGAATAAAGGGACAAAGAAAATACCAAGTGCCGTAGACAATAGTGTTCCACCAAAAACACCTGTTCCTAGAGAGTGGCGTCCGCCTGAACCTGCTCCCGTACTAATCACCAAAGGTAATACCCCGAGTAAGAACGCAAATGATGTCATTAGAATTGGACGCAGACGCATTTTGGTTGCATGTAAGGTTGCAGCTATTAAGGTTTCACCTTTTTCTTCTAACTCTTTAGCAAATTCCACGATCAAAATCGCATTTTTCGAAGCCAGACCGATAGTTGTCAGCAAGCCAACTTGAAAATAAATGTCATTAGATAAGCCTCGCAACGTTGTAAATAATAAAGCGCCCAACACACCAATCGGCACGACAAGTAAAACAGAAAAAGGAATCGACCAACTTTCGTATAAAGCCGCTAAACACAAGAATACAAACAGGATTGAAATAGCATATAGCAGGGGTGCCATATTGCCCGACTGCTGTTCTTGATAAGACAAGCCAGACCATGCATAGCCAAAACCATTTGGCAATTGTTTGACTAAGTTTTGCATTTCTGCCATCGCCGTTCCAGAACTCACTCCTTCTGCGGCTTGCCCTGAAATTTCCATTGCGGAAGAACCATTAAAACGAGCTAAAGAAGACGGCGCAAAGTTCCATTTACTTTCAGTGAAAGCAGAAAATGGCACCATATCATTATCATCATTTCGAACGTACCAACGATTAATATCGCTAGGTAACATGCGCGCAGACGCTTCACCTTGCACATAAACCTTTTTAACACGCCCATTATTTACAAAGTCATTGACATAGCTACTGCCCAAAGCAGTTGATAAAACATCATCAATATCACTTTGACTGACTTTTAAAGCACCTGCTTTGGAGTCATTAATTTTCAAGGCAAATGTAGGTGCATCTTCTAAGCTGCCATAGCGAACAGCCGTAAGCTTTTCATTTTGCTGAGCGAGTTTTAGAAGCTGATCACGGGCCGAAACCAATGCATCATGCCCAGCTCCACCCAAATCTGTCAGCTCCATGGTGAAACCTGAGCCTTGTCCCAAACCCGGAATCCCAGAGGGTGCCATGGCAAAAATCTGCGCATCTTTAAACTTAGAAGCCATATCTTTGGTAATACGATTCCCAACACTTGTAGCATCGGTAGAACGTTCAGACCAATCTTTTAACTTGATGAATCCCATTCCTGAGTTCTGACCACTACCTCCAGTACTAAAACCAGCAACACTCATCACCGATTCCACTTCAGGTTGCTTTTCTACATAGTCAGCAACTTGATCCATAACACGCACAGTTTGTTGTTGCGTCGCACCTGATGGTAGTTTGATTGACACCATCAACATGCCCTGATCTTCTTCAGGTAAAAATGCTGTTGGAAGTTTCCAAAACAGCCCCGCAATAGAAACAATAATGAGTAAATAAGCCACCAGACCTAGACGTTTATGAGCAAGTATCCATTTCACACCACGGTTATAGCGCTCGGTATTGGTATTAAATGTCTGGTTAAACCACTGAAAAAATCGAGAAAGCACGCCTGTTTTTTTCTCAGTTCCATTTTGATGAATTGGCTTCAACAAGGTTGCACATAATGCGGGGGTAATCGTCATTGCAACAATCACCGAGAGAATCATCGCAGAGGCAATCGTAATAGAGAACTGGCGATAAATGGCTCCTGTAGAACCACTAAAGAATGCCATCGGAATAAATACCGCCGTCAGTACTAAAGCAATACCAATAAGCGCACCTGTAATTTGCCCCATTGATTTTTCAGCAGCCGCCTTAGGTGATAATCCCTCCTCTTGCATGATCCGTTCAACGTTTTCCACCACAACAATCGCGTCGTCCACCAAAAGACCAATCGCCAACACCATGGCAAACATTGATAAGGTATTAATGGAATAACCCAAAATAGACAACACGCCAAAGGTCCCCATGAGCACAACAGGAACGGCAACTGCAGGAATTAAAGTAATACGCCAGTTTTGCAAAAACAGATACATAATAATGATGACCAGCGCAATTGCTTCAAATAAGGTCTTCACTACTTCTTCTATCGAAATTTTGACAAAGGGTGCTGTGCTATAGGCAACCTTATAGTTCACACCCGTAGGAAAGAACGCTTTGAGCTCTTGTAATTTTGCTTCTACCGCATTTGAAACATCTAAAGCATTTGCACCAGCTGCAAGCTCAATCCCCATGCCTGCTGCATTCTTACCATTGAACTTACTCAAGGCCGCGTAGTCTTCACTGCCGAGTTCAACATTTGCCACATCAGACAGCCGAACCTCCGCTCCACTTTCATCTGACTTTAAAATAATATTTTTAAACTGATCCACTGTTTTTAAGCGACTACGTGCTGTTACCGTGGCACTCAGTTCCTGCCCATTTACAGCAGGTAAAGCGCCAAGAGAACCTGCCGCAACATCGCTGTTTTGTGCTTGAATAGCCGTTACAATATCACTGGGTACTAAAGAATAGGTTTTGAGTTTTTCTGGATTTAGCCAGATTCGCATGGAATACTGCGAACCCATCACTTGAACATTACCAACACCACTGACTCGACTCACTTGGTCTTTTACACTAGACACCATGTAATCTGCCAAGTCCGTACCATTCATACTGCCATCTTCTGAGATAAAACTCAGCACCATAAAGATACTACCTGAAGACTTGGTCACCGTCAGACCATTGTCCTGCACGGATTCTGGCAAAGAGGATTCCGCTTGCTTCAACTTATTCTGGACTTGAACTTGTGCCGTATCTGGGTCTGTCCCTGAAGCAAACGTTAAGGTTACCGAAGAGCTCCCTGAGGATGAACTACTTGATGACATATACAGTAAATTATCCAACCCCGTCATACTTTGCTCAATCACTTGCGTCACTGAGTTTTCTGTCGTTTCAGCTGAAGCACCTGTATAAGTAGCACTGATACTGACTGTTGGAGGAGCAATGTCAGGATATTGCTCAATAGGTAAAGTATATATAGAAAGTGCACCCGCCAAGGTGATCACAATTGCAATGACCCATGCAAAAATAGGTCTGTTAATAAAGAAACGAGCCATTGTTCATCCTATTTTTGATCTGAGGTCACTGAATTACTTGCAGTTGCTTGCTGTACCACTTTCACGGTATTCCCCGAAGAAACAGTACTCACACCTTCAACAATCAACTTCTCCCCAGCTTTTAGACCAGAGGTCACCACCCACTGGTTGCCTTGTGCATCCGAGGTTTCGACGGTACGTTCAACCACCTTATTGTCTGCACCGACCAACTTCACAACAGGATCTCCCTTATGATTTCGGGTCACTGCCTTTTGTGGAATCAGAATAGCCTGATGATTAACTGCTAATGGTAGCTCTGCCTTAACATAAGCACCTGGAAGCAATAGATATTTAGGATTTGGAACAATAGCTCTTAAATTTACCGTACCCGTTCCAGTATCAACGGACGTTCCAATAAATTCGAGCGTCCCCGTATGTTCATAAGTCGAACCATCTTCCATAATAATACTGACAGGCACCTTACCATTAGGGGCATTCAATGTTCCCTTATCAATTTGCTTTCTCAGATTAAGCAATTCAGTGCTCGATAGCGTGATATCAACATAAATTGGGTTTAATTGTTGGATCGTTGTCAATGCGGTCGTTTGCTCAGCCGTCACCAGTGCACCAGGAGTATATGTAGACGTGGCAATCCGTCCTGAGATCGGGGCACGTATTGAGGTATAGCCCAAATTAATTTTGGCTGTATTTAACGCCGCTTTTGCAGAAATAACGGCTGCTTCTTGTTCTTTTAAAGTTGCTTGAGCATCAAGGGCATCTTGCTGACTAACCGCTTCAATTGCGAGAAGGTTTTTATAACGTTGCGCTTTGGGCTTTGCGGCAAGCAAACTCGCCTCAGCTTCAACTAAATCACCACGCGCACTTTCATGTGCTGCTTGATACAGTTTAGAATCGAGCTGATACAATACCTGACCAGCTTGTACATAATCTCCTTCCTTAAAAAGCCGCTTTTCAATAATACCACTCACTTGAGGCCTGACATCTGAGGTCAAATAAGCCGTTGTCCGACCAGCCAAGGTTTGTTTCATGTCCATAGACTGAGGTTGGATCGTCATCACCTCTACTTCAGTTACAGACTTTTGTGGAGCGACCTGCTCTTGATCACAAGCAGATAAGGTAAGACCAAGACAGCATAAAATCATTCCTGTCAGAAAAGCCTTTTTGAATACTACCGATTTTTTCATTGCACACGCACACCTAGATTTGAAAAAAGACTGAACCCACCACATTAAATTTAAGAAATAAAATATTGTATTTATTGAATATTATTTTCTTTCTCTTTCACTTCACCAAATAAGGAATCCATTGCTGTTAACATCGTTTCATAAATACGCTGTAAAATAGCCTGATCAACATCTTGCGAATACCCTTTCGCCGTTCTCAAAATGACGCCCTCCGTTAACGTGGCAACCACCTCAGCAATTGCTCTTATTTCTTGTGGAGACGCGGTTTTGTAATATTCTTTTAAAATATACAAACCTTGCTCCTGCATTTTTTTTTCTGATTTTTCAATAGTTTCGATTATTTTATTATTGCCACTAATATTGAGAACTTCATATAACAAAGATAATTCTTCAGAACTCATATTATTAGGATGCCCACTGGCAAGCTCCTGAGCCTTTATATGTACATCGTGTCGGTGAAAGCCAGGAGTGCAAATGCGCTTGTCCGTAATACTCAAAATCATATTTTCTATGATTTCATCTTTATCTTGAAAACAGCGATAAATTTGTCCGGGACCTAATCCACTGGCCTTTGCAATGTCTGCAATTGAAAGTTGATCTAAACCATGTGCTACAGTTAACTCTATAGCTTTATCAATAATAAGTTGTTTTCTTTTGTTCTGTTTTTCCGTGCGAGATAACGGGTGCAAGTCCATAATAGGGTTTAGCCAAATTGAGAATAATAATTCTCAATTTAAATACCTAAATACAAATCAGCATGCTGATCTCTTATACAAAATGTGTCTTTGTGAGGTTTTTTTGTAACTAAAGAGCTTTAGCCCTAAAACAAAAAAACCACCCGAAGGTGGTCTTTATACAATCCAGGAGGAGGATTAGTGTCCACCACCATTAATTGCTTTGGTCATATCTTCAACCACTTTTTTCGCATCACCGAAAATCATCATGGTTTTTTCATTGTAGAACAAGTCATTGTCTAAGCCCGCATAACCTGTTGCCATAGAACGTTTGATCACCATGATGGTACGTGCTTTATGTGCTTCAAGAATTGGCATGCCGTAGATTGGAGATGTCGGATCATCTTTCGCCGCAGGGTTAACCACGTCGTTTGCACCAATTACCAGTACAACATCTGTTGCAGGGAAATCTGAGTTGATCTCATCCATTTCTAAGATGTCTTCATACGCAACATCTGCTTCTGCTAACAATACGTTCATGTGACCCGGCATACGACCAGCCACTGGGTGAATCGCGAAGCGAACTTTTACGCCCTGCTCTTTTAAGATTTCACACAATTCTTTAACTGCATTCTGTGCACGACCTTGCGCCATACCATAACCAGGTACAATCACAACGCTGTCAGCATTTGACATCAAGAAACCTGCGTCATCTGCTGAACCAGAA
>NZ_DKIK01000133.1:0-7619 GCF_002454215.1 Acinetobacter sp. UBA6720 | reverse complement strand
ATAATGCCTTGCAATCAGGCGCTTCTGATACTGGTTCACGCTCTATTGATATTGCTTCGGCTTTCATCGGGACACCTCCTCATCTCTTTTACTCATGATAGGATGGTGGAATAGTGGTATATTTACAAATGCTATTTTTTACATCATCTATACTTTTAGGATATGTTTAATGGATATTCATAAGCTTCAAGCATTCGTTGCTGTGGTTGAAGAAAGTAATATTTCAAAAGCTGCTGTTCGTCTGCATATGCAACAACCACCATTAACTCGTTTAATCAAAAGTTTAGAAGAAGAACTCGAAACCGCTTTATTAAAACGTTTACCTCGTGGTGTAGAAGTTACAGAAGCAGGGAAGGTCTTATATCAAGAAGCGATTACAATTTTGGCACATGCCCAGTCGATTCCAAAACGCGTCAGAAATATTGCACAGGGTTTAGAAGGTCAGATCAATATTGGCTTTACCAATTCAGCAGGATTACATCCATTTTTACCCGCGTTGTTACGCCAGTTTCGTGAAGAGTTTCCTGCTGTGGCCATTCATTTAGAAGAAGACAGCAGTAGTGCATTAACAGATGCGGTGATTAATGAAAAATTAGATATAGTATTTCTACGCAAGCCAGCGCCCATTCATAAAGATGTGCAAAGTCTTCATGTCTTGGATGAACCGCTGATCGTGGCTTTACCAAGCAATCATCCATTGGTAGAAAAAAACGGTGCGATTCGCTTACTTGATTTGGAACCATATGAATTTGTACTTTACCGCCGTTTAGCAGGGCAAGACTTATTCGATAATATTTTGGCAAATTGCTATCAGGCAGGTTTTAGTCCGAATATCATCCAAGAAGCCCCACGTTTAACTTCAAGTCTCAACTTGATCGCAGCAGGGATCGGACTCTCAATCGTACCGGCTTCGATTCAAGACTTTTGGAATAAGCAGATCATCTATCGACCTTTAGAAGCGAAAAAACCGTGTATTGCACCGATTTATGCAATTTATCGAAGGAGAGCCAACAACATTCGTATCGAACATTTTTTACATTTACTCAAAGCGAGCCAAGTATTAGAAAATGTGTCTACTACTAATGCGTAAAGTGATAGAAGTTTAAAATTGGTCCAACCAAATGCTGTTGTGATTTATCCAAAGTGACTTTGATTTCTCTAAAATTAAAATCACCATCATCAATATATTTGGCTACGCCGTGCGTTTTATAGCTCAAGTTAGGCACTTGATAACTAAAGAAAGCAACTTGTTTAGATGGATGTACGATATTGATTAATTTATGTCGATCTTGATAGCCACCATATTCGTATTCCAGACTTTGTTTGAGCAAATTCGGAAAATAAAGCGTGGCATAAGGCATACCGCAACCCACACAAACTGAAGAATCATAAAGTTCAATCGCTTGTTTTGGGTTTGGACCCATCAGTAAGGCTGAGCCAGTTCCATTGGCTCCTGCACTTGCCTGAACATCTTGCCAATCTTTAGGAACGAGAATGACACCAAGCTTAGGTAAAGCAACCAGTTTGAGTTGTGATGCATGTTCAGCTTTCAACTTAAAATTAAAATGACAGCTTTTTGCGCTACATGATTTAAAATCTTTTAATAAGCCATCGTCCACAGGATGAAGTACAGTTACACCATAAAAAGGAACTCGAACACCAGTGGCGAAGGAAGCTTCACCGAGAGGATAAATTTGGTTTTCAGTTTTACGTTCTTTTGCACTGTTGGAAAATTGAGGAAAAGTTGCTTTAAAGATCGTTATTTCAGCATGAATGCTTGATGAGAATAGACCCATTAAAATCGTAGAAAATAAAACTGTTCTTTTCATTTTTAGAATTTGGTCAAATCAACATAGTTTGAATCTTCTATCTTCTGCAATAATATGATTTAACACAAGGGTGCCGTAGCCATTTAAACGCTTTACCATACTTTATAAAAATACGAGTGATAAAAAATGAATCCGATGAAAAATATACTTTCTGTTTGCTGTTTTGTGGCGCTAAGTTCTCCTGCTTTTACGCAGGAAATCAAAGGAATTTCATTTTCGCATCAGGATTGGGAAATATATTGTACCAATACAGGAACATGCCGAGCAGCAGGCTATTCGGATGAATATAGTCATGAGTCTATTGAGCCAGCATCACTCTTACTGACACGTAAGGCTGGAGCAAAGCAAGCCGTCAGTGCTGAATTTGCGTTAGGTAATTTGGAGCAAGAATCTCTATCTCCAGCTAAACTTAAAAATTTACGTTTTTATGTGAATGGAAAAGATTTAGGGCAAGTGACTGTTGATGGTACGGACTTCCCAATCATGGGAAAACTCACTGCCGCTCAGGTCAATGCCTTACTGCAGCAAGCCAAACAAAAGACTGATATTGTATTTAAAAACACCAATGTCCAATGGCGTATCTCTGATGCAGGCATGACTGCTGCATTGTTGAAAATGGATGATTTTCAAAAGCGAGTCGGTACGGTTGGGGCACTAATTAAACAAGGCAAAGCTGATGAATCAAAAGTGTTATCTGCTCAACCCAAACTCACTGTGAAACAAGTAAAAACCTCAGATCAGCCATATTTAACTTTAGAACCAACACATAAACGTTATGCCGCCATTCACCAAATCTTGATGGCTGCTCAACCATCACCCAAAGAAGATGATTTCTGTAATGGACTTTATGATTACGATTCTGATGGATCGAAACCCCAAGCAATTCAATTTTACAAACTCACAAATCATAAAGTTTTGGCGATGACCATCTGTTGGCGTGGAGCGTATAACGAAGGATATGGTGCTTGGGTGTTAGATGAATCACTCACGGGTAAAGCAACTTTTGTGACGGAACATGCCTCGGATTTTTATGAAGGTGTAATTCAGAGTGCTCAAAAAGGTCGTGGTATCGGGGATTGTTGGTCAAGTGATGAGTGGGTATGGGATGGTCAGAAATTTGTACACACCAAAGATATGTGGACAGGCATGTGTAAAGGGCTTGCTGCGGGCGGTGTATGGGAGCTTGATAAAATCGAAGCCGTTGTAAAATAAAGCGTTACATCAATAAAATAGCCTAAGGAAATATCATGCTGAATAATAAAATTCATTTAAGTGGGCTGATTTTAACGGTTTCACTCAGTTGTTTTAGTTCTTCAATTTTGGCTGTGCCATTGCAGATATTAGACTTTAAAAAAGGACAACTCAGTCAGGTTGAGCAGCAGCAAATTTGTGAACAACTTAAAGATCTCTGCCAACAGCAAGCGCAATGGCGCAGTTTAAAAACAGTAGATCAAAATCTATGGTTATTGTCAGGAAGTGATATTGCGCAATTTCATCTATCAACAACTGGACTGAAATTATCTCATCAGTGGCATATGCAATTAGCGCCCTCTGAGGAAACAGCACGGACTACCCAATATGTTTTTCCTAAACTATTTCCTATGGATCAAAACCGTTATGCCGTTGCCGTGATTGATACCGTTTCAGAAATGTATTCAGGTGGTGGTGCAGGGATTGAGCGTGCTAATTTTTATGAGTTAAAGGATTCAGGGCAGACACATCGCTTTATTGAAAATTATCCTTTTAGTTTTAATCGCATGATTCGGGCGTGTTTCTCTGAGCGAGATTATGACACTTCTAAAGGGAAATGCCACGATGAGGATAGTTTGAGTCTAGATATTCGTCCGCTTAAGCCGATGTTGTGGCAATTCCGTTATCGTTACAGTTTAGAAGTATCACCAGCATCAGATTCAGGTGAAAAACCATTTAAGGGGAGTCGCAATCTCAATATTGATCTAAACAAAGTACCACAGCAGCCAAATATTCCTGCACATTGGGATTATCAGGGACAAGGTTAAGTTCGAGTTTTACATTTTGCCTAAGTTTTAAAGGTTTGGGCTTACGCAATTTACAGCGTCATAACAGATGATTTGTATAGTGCGTGATACAAAGAAACTGATTGCTTTTTGGAACTGTGCTTATGTCTCCTGTTTATTTTTCATTTCGCCGTAAATTTTCTCATTTGAGTCGTTCTGTGATCATGGCTGCGGCTGTGTTGGGGACAATGCAAATAGCTATAGCAGGGCCAACAGTTGATCAACTGAGTGATTGTTTGGTGAAAGCCACGACAGCAGCAGATAAAACCACGGTGTTGCAATGGACATTTACGGCTTTAGCAGCGCATCCTGATTTAAAGGGTTTTAGTAATGTTACGTCTGAACAGAAGAATCAGTTAGATCAGAAGTTAGCACAGGTTTTACAGCGTGTGATTGTGGAGCAGTGTTCGACTCAGACTAAAGCAGTGATTCAGGCTGAGGGGATTCAAGCGGTTGGCGAAGCTTTTCAACAGTTAGGTCAAAGTGCGGGTGAGGATATTGTCAAAGACCCAGCGGTCAGACAGCAGTTGCAGGGGGCGTTGCGTTATATTGATTTAAATAAGTTAGTCACGACTTTTTTAACACCTGATATTTGGAATAAGTTGGGTGTGTTAAGAGGGGAGTAATCAATTCACTTTTCTTCATCCACGAAAATGATTTGCTAAAAAACAATCTATACGTATAATTGATTGAGTAATACGTATAGGGGGAGGCTATGCAAGCAAAACTGACGTTGTCTATTGATAAAAATGTGATTGAACGAGCAAAGCACTATGCACAGCAACATCAGCAAAGTGTTTCGAGTTTGGTTGAGGCTTATTTAGATCGTATTTCAGCTCAAGCAAATAAAGATAATGAACTCAGAAGCCCGATTACTGAACATTTGACAGGAATGTTCGCTGCACAGGACAATGGGCAGGATTATAAAGAATTACTCGCAGATGCACGTTTGGAAAAGCATCTATGAGTGAGCGTATTTTTGTTGATTCTGATGTGATTTTAGATGTTGCTTTAGCGCGTCAGCCTTTTGTTGAAGCAAGTCAACAGGTTTTAGCTCTATGTGAAAGTGGGATTTTTACAGGCTGTATTTCATCAAATAGTGTTGCCAATATTTATTATATTTTGCGTAAACTGGGTGGGGATGAGAAAGCGCGTTTTTTTATCCGACAACTTTTAAAATTTTTACTCATTATTCCTGTTGATCATGTTGGAATTACAAAAGCTTTAGATTCTAAATTTACTGATTTTGAAGATGCTATCCAACATTTTGCTGCTTTAAGTTTTGGCTGTACGATGATTGTCACTCGAAATATTCAGGATTACAAATTTGCTGAGTTAAAAGTGGTTTTACCGAGAATTTTCATTGATTGAGTACAATTAACCGCCAATCCTATTATAGGCTAACTCTATAAATGGTTTGCTATCTATCAGTTCATTGAGATTGGTTATTGTAAACTCGACATCGCCAATGCCATGATGCCCTATATTGGAAACATCACGATAATTTGGAGTATTTACAGGAATATCCTCAGGTTTTAATTTTAAATAAATTTTTAAATTTCGTAAGCGAACTTCCACAGTTAAAATATTTTGTGTGCTTTTATAGGCTATATAGTATTTTTTAGGAATTTCCTCAATCGAGTCATCAAAACCCATAATCATGTCTTGTAATGCTTCCATGAGCTCAATAACTTCTTTAGATTTATTTTGTAGATGGCTCTCTATGGTGTATTGTCCGATATTTCGTGTAATAGCAGCCTTTTTTCCCGCTGCAACCATGACAGGGTTTTTCGCTGTTTGATTGAGAGTTACTGGCGTATTTGATGTTGTGTTATGAAAAACTTCCTCAAGATACAAACTTTGGTTTGAAAAAAGTTGATAACGCCATAATTCAATATTTGCTCCCATAACTTGTACTGCATGTAGATCGTATTTTTTATAATTTGGTGCAATACAAATGACCCGAATATCTGACCAGTCAATTTCTATATTGTTTCCTAGTACTTTTTGAGCTGCTATTTCAAAATCACCTTTATGATCTTGAATCCAATGAAGATAAAATAGGCTTTGTGTTATGAGTTCTGAGGACTCTACTTTTTTATATTCAATAATGACAGGATTATTATCTTCAGATAGAGCTAGAGTATCAATTCGACCAGCATGAATTGCACCCGTTGAAAATTCACTTGCGATAAAACGGCAGTTAAAAACAGTGATTAGGTTGTTTTCAATTAAAGTTTGCAAATCTTTTTCTAAAGGGAAGTTGGTTTTTTGCACAGTGTGTAATTGTAAATTATTATTTATATCGAAAATTGGCATGACGATAAAACCTTATTTAAAAAATAAAACCCCGTATCAATACGAGGTTTTATAACATGAAATCAATAAATTGGCTAATAAGTTAACCAATCAATTTCTTCATTAATTCATTTACTTGTGTGGGGGAATCTTACAAACTTAATCTTTGGCTTTCCATGAGTATTTTACAGGGTTACTAGCCCCTTTTTTTCTGAACTTTTCAGGAATTCTTTTGCCTAAATATTTGGTCTGAAATTCTGGAGGTGCATTTTTCCCAATAAACCCATATCTTTTTGAGCGTATTTCGTGATTATAGACATCCTCACCTAACAGCATAAAGTTCGGGAAGTTTTCTTGTGTGGCTTCTAACCATTGTTCAGCCACAAATACGCCTTTGATCACACCTTGTACCGTCGCTAAAATTATTTTTGCTTTATTGGCTTCTGAAGGGGTGAGTTTCCATGCAAATCTAACTGCATCATATACGCCACGTTCTAAAGCAGTTCTATTGATTGAAATCAATAGAGCATCATCTGTAATTTCTACGGTTTCAGCTTGATATGCTGTAACAATTTCATGAATATTAGCTACTCCATATTCATTGCTACCTTTGCCACTCATAATATTTGTTAGACCTGAATAAGCATCAATTAATGAAGCCTCAACAACTTCAGCCATATTTTTGCTTTCTAAAGCATGGCGATGAATAATATGGATAACATCTAAACCCGATAATTGAATATCTCTGATCTGTTTCATTTTTAAGCTAAGAAGATCTTCTTCTGTTTCTTTATCAGTTAGCAGCCCATTTACATGATCAAATATTCGATTGTTAACTCCACGACCTATGTAAAAGGTCAAACCATCTCTTGGATCGACTAATCGATAAACATACCATTTAAGATTTTCACAGACTTCTGGACTAAACTTTTCTATTTTCATATTATTAACACTAAAAACCCCACATAAAGTGAGGTTTTATAACATGAAATCAATAAATTGGCTAATAAGTTAACCAATCAATTTCTTCATTAATTCATTGACTTGAGCAGGATTGGCTTTACCTTTTGCAGCTTTCATGACTTGACCAACAAGACCATTAAAGGCTTTTTCCTTACCAGACTTGTACTCTTCAACCATTTTTTCATTGGCTGCAAGTACATCTTTGATAATCGCTTCAATTGCGCCTGTATCGGTTTCTTGCTTTAAGCCTTTCTCAGCAATAATCTCATCCGCAGATTTTCCTTCTGCTTCCCACATAAAGCCAAACACTTGCTTCGCAATTTTGCCGTTAATGGTATTGTCAACAATACGTGCAATCATACCACCCAACTGCTCAGCAGAAACAGGAGAGTCCGCCAATTCTAGGCCCGCTTTGTTTAAAGCGCCTGAGAATTCACCCATCACCCAGTTTGCAGAGACTTTACCTTGCTTCGCACCGCCAGCAGCAGCTACA
>NZ_DKIK01000070.1:53232-77753 GCF_002454215.1 Acinetobacter sp. UBA6720 | reverse complement strand
CGACAAGATAACAGCGCAATTCATTTCATGGCATGAGTTGCGCTGTTTTATTTTTGCATTGATTTTTGGAGCACGTATTTGGCTACTCCTTTTTGGTATAACGCAGCACTTGCGCTGATCAAACCGCTGTATAAGTCTAAAATAAAAAAACGTGCAGAGAGTACAGAACAGTTTCAACAAGAATGTCTCGAACGTTTCGGGCCGTTTCAACCCGTTAAAAATCGCCAAGCGATTTGGTTCCATGTGGTGTCGGTGGGTGAAACCAATGCAGCGCAGCCTCTCATCGAGCATTACTTAAAAGCGGGTCATCCAGTCTTGGTGACCAATACCACCAAAACGGGTCAGGCACGGGCTAAATCACTCTTTTTAAAAGCACCTTATTTAGACCTGTTCCAAGCGGTATATTTACCTGCAGATCAGAAGCCCTTAGTTCGTCAGTTCTTTGCATTGTATCAGCCTAAACTCTTGGCTTTGGTGGAGACGGAACTGTGGCCAAATTTAATTGCCCAAGCGGGGCAGAGTCAGGTGCCATGTATTTTGATGAATGCCCGTCTTTCTGAAAAATCAGCCAAAGGCTATGCCAAAGTATCTAGCCTGACGCAACCAATGTTACACGGACTAGATCAGCTCTTGGCACAAGATCGGGCAACTGCGGAGCGCTTTATCCAGCTCGGTGCAGTTCAGTCAAAGACGCAGGTGGTGGGGAGTATTAAGTTTGATATTCATGCGCCTGAATCATTTGTTAAACAGGCGGCTCAGCTCAGGCAAGAATGGTCATTGGCTGGACGTAAGATCATCACTATGGCCAGTACTCATGCACCTGAAGAACAAAAATTGTTAAGTGCGTTTAAGCCATATTTGGATGCACAGCCTGAACTGTTGTGTATTGTGGTACCGCGTCATCCAGAGCGTTTTGATGAGGTCTTTAATGTCACGCAAAGTTTAAATTTAAACACCACTCGCAGAAGTACGGGACAAAGAATAGAAGCAAAAACTCAAGTCTATTTAGCCGATTCAATGGGAGAGATGTGGTTATGGTATGCCTTATCGAATACCTGTTTTGTCGGTGGCTCGCTGAATGAACCGGGTGGTGGACATAATATTTTAGAGCCAATTGCGTTACATGTGCCAACAGTTTTGGGCAAAAACTATTTTAATTTCCAAAGTATTGTTGATGAGTTTGTACAAGCCGATGCAGTGAAAGTTGTTGATGATGCTGAACAGGCTGCCGCAGTGTTGATGACACTGTTAGAGGATATTGAGCAAGCGAATACACTGAATCAATCTGCACAAAAGATTATGCAGTTGAATACGGGTTCTTTGAAAAAGCATATTCAAGTGATTGATGCTTATTTATAAAATTTGAGTGAGTTTGTCATTACTATAAATACTGTAGATTTTATGGATGGCTTTGCGTAAGTGGCTCCTACTTTTCAAAGATGAAAAGTAGCAAAAATCTTTTGCTGTGCTGAAGGTACATCCTGTACTTCAGCACAGCGGGCGACATCCTTGTCGCCGTTCACGATGGCATGTGCTGATTAGGCCTTCACTGTTTGGATTCTTTCTATTTATTATGAATATCGTTCTCTTAGACCCGCGCCAAACTGAATCTGAACTCTGGTCCATTAGTGCCAAGCGTCAGCTTGAACATTTACATCGTCATTTAGAGCTTAAAGTCGGCGATACTTTAAAAGTCGGGATACAAAATGGAAAGCGTTATCTTACGCAAGTGGTTGATGTTTCCGAAACAGCTGTACGTATAAAACCCTTACATGAAGAGTCTGTACCTGCCAAACTGCCAGTGACTTTAATTGTCGCAATGCCACGCCCTAAAGTTCTACGTCGTTTGATTATGGATGTGGTGACTTTAGGGGTTGAGAAAATTATTTTGCTGCACAGCTATCGGGTCGATAAAAGTTATTGGCAAACCCCATTTTTACAACAGTTGGATCAATATGTGACTTTGGGGTTAGAGCAGGCCGGTGATACGGTTGCGCCGAAAATTGAAATTTATAAACGCTTTAAGCCTTTTGTTGAAGATCAATTGCCAAGTCTGATTTCGGCCGATTGTCCTGCCTATGTGGCACATCCCTACAGCGAGACCAAAATGCCGAGTGCAATTCAACATCCCTGTACAATTGTGATTGGGCCTGAAGGTGGATTTATACCTTACGAAGTTGAATTACTGGTAAAAAACGGCTGCCAAGCGATGAGCTTAGGCAACCGTATTATTCGGACTGAAACCGTGATCCCTTATGTCTTAGGGCGTTTATTTGGCGGTTGAAGCATCCATTGGATAGCTGTCATTCTTCGCTACGCGAACTTCTTGAACAGGGTATGGGATAGAAATATCATGTTCAGCAAAAGCTTCCACCACATATTCTTGTACAGCACTGATTGAGCCAGATACCGTGGTTTCTGTGGTGTTAACCCACCATTGAACTTTGAGATTCACCGAAAAATCTGCAAGTGCAGCGACGTTCACACTAAAACCCGGCTGACTTAAAATAGTCGTATCTCGGTCTAAAATGCCTAAAATAATATCTTTGGCTTTTTTGATATCATCTTCATAACCAATACCGACCAAGAACTCACAGCGACGACGTGGATAGGCAGTGTTGACCGTAACAGCGCTGGTATACACAGTTGCATTTGGGATCACAATACGACGACCATCTGGGGCGCGTAAGTAAGTGGCACGAATTTGAATATCCTCAACATTGCCTTCCATACCCGAGACGATGATGTCATCACCTATTTTAAAGGGTTCACTCAATAAAATGAGAATTCCCGAAAGCAAATTTTGGAAGATATCTTTAAAAGCAAAACCAATGGCAACTGAGCCAATCCCCAAAGCGCTCATCAGCTGACCAGGTGTGAAACCAGGAATTGCAATCACCATAGCAATCAGAAAACCAATAAAGATGATGGCTGAACTGCCGACACGGTTTAGGACTAGAACAAGATTCTGCTTGGTATAGGAGCGATCAGACAATGCTTTACGAACAAACAGTTTGAACAGCTTAGAGAGTAGATAAAAAATGATAAACGTAATCAGCGCAATACAAAAATAAGGCATACGTTCCCAAAAACCATCGACAAATTTGTCAATCGTCGAATAGGCATCATTATATTTTGCAGTATGTGCGATTACGCTTTGCGTGGTCTTTGCAGTCGCGTCATGTAGCATCTCTGACGTACCTTGCGCAACTTCACTCAAGGTAGGGGTTTGTTCTGACACTGGTCTTCCAATCACTGAAAATTTGGCATATTTTGCCTGAAAATTGTGTGTATTTAATAGAGAAAAACGTATGAGATTGGCGCATTGGCTGATGACAATGCTAAATCAACCATTCTCTTCATTTTTAGCTCGGTTAAATTTTGGATTAAGGTGTGCTTAGTGCTGCTATATCGGCCATAGAACGCTTAAATGTAACAATATACTAAAAAAAGATCAGATCGCACCTATTTACAGCCTCTTGGGCTGTTCATGTTACGGATTTGACACAGGAACTCATTGAAAGATCACTATAAAATGTGTTTTAAATTGTAGAAATAATATACGACCAAAGCCGTGTTGATCTGTTTAAAAAACAATCGTCATACTGTGGTTATGCAGTCCAATAAAAAACCAATAACTGTGGCATAAGCTCTCGCGATGAGAGCCAGAATATAAGGAAGTATGATATGAAAGAAGTCTATCCTGTACCTGCTGAATTTGAAAAAACTGCACGCACCAATGAGCAAGAATATTTTGAGCGTTATCAAAAATCACTAGAACAACCTGATGAATATTGGGCTGAACAAGCTTTGAAGCTGGATTGGATCAAGCCGTTTAGTCAAGTTAAAAACACCAGTTATGATAAAGACAATTTTAAAATTGAATGGTTTGCAGATGGTCAACTGAATTTAAGCGCCAACTGTCTTGATCGACATTTAAAAGAGCATCCGTATAAACCTGCGATTATTTGGGAAGGTGACCATCCTTCACGCCATAAGATTATTTCCTATACTGAACTGTATGATGAAGTATGTCGTTTCGCCAATGTCCTGAAAAAGCATGGTGTGGTAAAAGGCGATCGTGTGGTGCTGTATATGCCGATGATTTCAGAAGCAGCCATTTCTATGTTGGCCTGTGCCCGAATCGGTGCCGTGCATTGTGTGGTGTTTGGTGGCTTTTCGCCTGACTCATTGGCGAGCCGAATTGATGACAGCCAAGCTAAAATTGTGATTACCGCAGACTCTGGAATGCGCGGGGGTAAACCGATTCCGCTGAAAGAAAATGTAGATGCGGCATTGAATCTACCCGGTACAGACTCAGTACAAAACGTGATTGTGGTACATCGGACAGGTAATCCGATCACGCTGAAAGAAGGACGTGATTTGTGGTATCACATGGAAATCATGACCGTCAACGAGATCTGTCCACCTGAACCGATGAATGCAGAAGATCCACTGTTTATTTTATATACATCAGGTTCAACGGGTAAACCGAAAGGCGTACTGCATACCACAGGGGGTTATTTAACCTATGTGAATAGCACTTTCCGTGAAGTATTCGACTTAAAACAAGATGATGTGTTTTGGTGTACCGCCGATGTGGGCTGGATTACGGGGCACTCTTATGTGCTGTATGGACCCTTGTCGAATGGAACGACAACGGTGATGTTTGAAGGAATTCCACAATACCCAACGTGGGCACGTACAGGGCATATTGTGGATAAGCACAATGTGACAATTTTATACACGGCACCAACAGCGATCCGCGCCATGATGCGTGAAGGGGATGCCTTTGTCCGTGAGAGTGATCGTAGCAGTTTACGTTTAATTGGTTCCGTTGGAGAGCCGATCAACCCAGAAGCATGGAATTGGTATTACACCGTGGTAGGGGAAAGTCGTTGCCCAGTGGTGGATACTTGGTGGCAAACCGAAACAGGCGGGATTTTGATTTCTCCACTTCCGGGTGCGACACCACTTAAACCAGGGTCTGCAACGCGTCCTTTGTTTGGGATTCAACCTGCTTTGGTCGATGCTGAAGGCAACGAGTTAGAAGGAGAGGCTGAAGGCAATCTGGTGATTAAGGATTCATGGCCGGGACAAATGCGAACCATTTGGGGGGACCCTGAGCGGTTTATCGAAGCGTATTTTGCAACCTATCCAGGTACATATTTCACGGGTGATGGCGCACGCCGTGATAAAGATGGTTACTACTGGATCACAGGACGGGTGGATGATGTGCTGAATGTGTCAGGGCATCGCTTAGGTACGGCTGAAGTGGAAAGTGCTTTGGTGGCACATGAGGCAGTGGCTGAGGCTGCGGTGGTGGGGATGCCGCATGACATCAAAGGACAGGGAATTTGTTCCTTTGTCACTTTACAAGCAGGCACAGCACAAACGGAAGAACTCCGTGCAGAGCTGATTCAGTGGGTGAGAAAGGTACTCGGTCCAGTGGCAACCCCAGATGCCTTACATTGGGCGCCGTCTTTACCAAAAACACGTTCAGGCAAAATTATGCGACGTATTTTAAGAAAAATTGCGGCGAACGAGTTGGATAGTTTGGGCGATACATCGACGCTGGCTGAACCACAAGTGGTCGAGGTGTTGATTAAAGAAGTATATCCAAACGGCTAAAATAGGCCTAAAAGTACCGTCTTAAGCAGACGGTATTTTTATTTAAGCATAAGCAACAACAGGTCTGGATTGCGCTACAAACATGTATATAGGATGCAGTCGAATGAGATAGAAGAGCGATCTTAACGCTGATGGATGTTTTCTAAAGTATCGACCATCGTCCGTGTCATTTGATCAATTTCATAATTGACCGCATCGCCGACTTGTACCGATGCCCACGTGGTTAAACGTAAGGTTTCAGGAATCAAATCAACTGAGATTTCATGGCTGTTACGATCAACACGGTTGACGGTGAGGCTACAACCATTCAGACCAATAAAACCTTTTAAGAAAAAGTATTTGATATTGCCTTCTGGTATGTGGAGATCCACATGTAAGGTCTCGCCGTGACGGCTCAGCTGCTTGACCGTGGCTGTTCCTTCGATATGTCCATACAAGTTGTGCCCCCCATTTTCCATCCCAACTTTGGCTGAACGTTCGATATTCACCTCATCTCCTGCCTGTAAAGTCCCTAAAGTGGTCAGGCGTCGAGTCAAATCCGAGACATCAAAATGGACTTGATTGGCGGTAAGATCAATATGCGTCGCGGTTAAGCAGGTGCCGTTAATGGCTACACTTGCACCGATGAAGACATCGTGAAAAAAGTTGTGGGTATTTGAAACCACAAGGGTGCTAAAGCCATCACCTTGACGGACATCTAAGATTTTCTCTAAGCCTTGTACGATACCTGTGTACATCAGAAGTCTTCCTAATTCGGGGTTTATGTTTAATGTAAATGATCTATCACTTGATGTGGCATTATTTTGAATGGAGATCCGCTAAAGCTGTATCTTTGATGGGATTTCGCCGCCAATAATAGGGCCGCAAAAATCGGAGCAACAGACGTAAGGGTGTCATCCATACGATGCGACTATGGCGACGTTTATTTTCTAAAATACGTTGAGCCAAATAGCGACAGACCACTTCGGGGGGATCAATAATAAAAAAGAATAGCCTTTTCATTTTGTTCCAGTGTTGCACATTGCCATTTTGCCAAGAGGATACCAGTAGATCGGTTGCTACCATTCCGGGGCTGAGTGTGCCGACTTGAATGTGGGTCTGTTTGGTTTCTTTAAACAGGGCTTGACTAAAGTAACCTACGGCACGTTTGGTGGTGGCATAGATCGTCATGCCTGCACTCCATTCGCCGCGAGTACCCCAACCTTCCATATTGAAAATTTGACCATAGCCTTGTGCCAGCATGCCGTTTAAGGCCACTTGTGAGCCGAACATACTGCCGAGAATATTAGTTTGAACCACTGTCTGTATGTCTGCTGCTGTGAGATCTTTAAAGTCCAGAGTCGCCGTACAACTGCCTGCATTATTAATCCAAATCTGAACAGCGCCAAATTGTTGAACAGCTTCATCCCAAAGCGTTTGTACTTCATGGATCTGCGTGACATCACACGTGACGGCATGAATCTGCGCAGTGGGAAAGCGATATCGCAACTGTTGCAGGACGCTGTGCAAATCTGTGCTATTTCGACTAGATATTACCACGGCTTGTTGTTGTTCTAAGAAGGCTTGAGCTAAACTCAAGCCGATACCTTTAGAACTGCCTGTAATGACGATGCAACCTGATTTTGAAGTCATATTGATCCTTTATTTTGTGTACTAAAGGAAGCCGTTTCCTGATTGCGAAGCATACAATAACAAATGGATAGACTGATCATGGCAAGGTTCATGACCACAGGATTAAAAGCACGAACAAGACTGTCTGGTATCAGAAAAGTGACCAATGCGAATAAAAACACTAAGCTGAAGATACTGAGGTAATGCAGATATTTACTTGAATTAAATAGGAACAATAAAGCAAAAACACACTCAAGCACACCTGAGAGCTGACCTGCCAGTTGGGCCTGTGCGTAGGAAAACCCAAAAGTTTGCCAAATGGCAATTTCATCGGGATTGATAAAGAGGATTTTAGGGACTAAACCCTGATAGCCCCATAAAAAGGCCAAAGAGAGATTGATGAATTTCAAGAGTGGGTTGTTGTTCATATCAAGGGGTTATTTTTTACTTTGTACGGATTATACACCAATAAAAAAACCCTCAAGCCGAGCCTTGAGGGAAGAATAGAGTCACCTATCATTATTATTTTTTAGTTCGTGTCTGCTGCTTACCGAGCTAAGCAGATTTGGCAGTCTCAACGGATTGCTGTTGAGCTTCCAACTCACGAACCAATGGCAACACTTTGGCACCGAAGTATTCAACCTCTTCGATAAAATGTAAAAAACCTGAAAGGATTAAATCCACCCCAACGGCTTTTAATTCCACAATACGTTCCGCAATTTGGCCTGGTGTACCAATCAAATTGGTTTTAAAGCCATCATTGTATTGAACTAAATCTTCAAAGGTTGATTTGGCCCAATTGCCTTCACCTTCAAGTGTTGCAGCACCCGCCTCACGGGTGGCATCGCCAAAGGCATGAACCGCTTGAATATTGGCTTTATCTATAATTTCTTGCAGAACACTTTGCGCTTCTTCCTCTGTATCTCGGGCAATGATAAAAGCATTCACCCCAATTTTGACCTGATGGCCATTCTGTTGGGCTTTTGCACGAATATCATCAATCTGCTTTTTAAGCTCATCAGGGGTATTGCCATTGGTGAAATACCAGTCTGAAACCCGCGATGCCATATCCCGTGCAGCACGAGAACTGCCGCCTTGGAAAATTTCAATGTGTGGCTTCTGCACAGGTTTGGGTGACAAGGTGTAGTCTTTGAACTGGTAGTATTTTCCATTGAAACTATAGTTGTCTTGGGTCCAAACACCTTTTAATGCACGAATAAATTCTTCCGAGCGGGCATAGCGTTGATCATGTTCAGGCCATGCTTCACCAATGGCATCAAATTCGCCGCGGAACCAACCACTGACCACATTAATCGCAATACGTCCTTGAGTTAAATGGTCGATGGTTGCGAGTTGTTTTGCAGCAAGCACGGGTTTCCACGGGCCAGGTAAAATGGCTGCAATCACTTTGAGTTTGCTGGTTTTGGCTAAAATACCGTGACTAAAACTGACCGATTCATGTTGGTTTTCTGCGTTATAACCCGCAGTAAAACGAATCTGAGTTAGAGCATAGTCAAAGCCATTCTTTTCCGCAGTCTGCGCTAAACGGACGTTATAGTCATAGCTCCAATCTGTGCGTTGCTCAATATTACTTACCACTAAGCCACCGCTGACATTGGGTACCCAATAAGCAAACGTAATATTTTTATTCTGTTGCGACATGTGAAAACCCTCTCCATGCTTTTTGCGTTAAGCGACTTGTGGTTTGGCTTTTTTCTGATGCAAGCGAGACTCAGCTGCATCTAAATTTGGGACCGCAGCTGAAGGCAGTACATCGTCTTGTTCAATTTGCGTGTTGATACCCAAGTTCTGATTGGCTAGTTGGGTCTTTTCTTTCACCACTTCTGCACGCTGACCTTTCGCAGGGGCCCATTCTAGGATGGGTAAAGCACGAGCTACCGCAAGAGTAATCCGATCTCGTAATAATTCACTTTGGATGGTATACGCTGGGGTAAAGTCTTTGTCTGTGGCATAGACCCCAATCGGTAACGTTTGCGCTTGGAAGAAACTGAAGAGTGGGCGAAGTTGGTGTTCAAGTACCAGTGCATGGCGTTCACTGCCACCCGATGCGGCAAGTAGTACTGGTACATCGACCAGTGCTGTTTGTTCAACAAAGTCGAAAAAATGTTTAAACAAGCCCGTAAAAGAGGCGCGGTAAACTGGTGTTCCAACAATCAATGCATCAGCAGCTTCGACCGCGGCTAAGTCATCTTGCACACGTTGTGGTAGTTGGTTGCGGTAAATTGCGCCACCAAGTAAATGTCCAATTTCACTAAACTTAATAAAATGTACATGGATTGGGGTTGCTTCACCTAGTTCATTTAAAATTTCTTGCACTAGCGCTTCGGTTTTAGATGGGGTATTTAAACCACCTGACACAGCGACAATATTGAGTGGTTTTTGCAGTAAAGTTGACATAAGAAAAGCCCTAAAATGTTGTATCTCGGAATGGGCTTATTTATCTAATATCTCGGCTTAGACTGTAAAATAAAGAAATAGCGTTAAGTTATCTGATTTTAAGATATATCTTTTTTGTGTTTCAAATGGACTCCAATTTTTTTTCAAACATTTGAAATCAAAATATATATTTAGTTTAAATAAGGTTTTTCATTATGAGTATAAAATTTATATCAAAATGTGATTAGTTATTTATATTGTGGGATTGAACTGAATTTGCTGCCGTTTTAGTGCATAAAGCGTGATAAAGTGAAAAAAAGTTATACTTTGCATATCCTTATCGGCACTTGTATGGTTAGAATAGTCAAGACTAGTGCACTCGAAATCTCTCGTTGCTTATGAATATATTAATCGTTGATGACCATCCGCTGTTTCGCCATGCGTTGATCCAAGCTGTTCGTTATAGCTTACCGCAAGCTCAGATTCATGAGACAGCTGCAGTAAACGAATTCTATGAACGCCTTGAAAAAGGTCCTGAACCTGACTTGGTGTTATTGGATTTAAACTTACCTGGTGCTTCAGGCTTTTCAGCATTGGTACATGTCCGTGCTCAGTATCCATCATTGCCGATTATTGTGGTTTCTGCACATGAAGAAACTTCGATTATTCAACGTTCAATTGCACATGGTGCAATGGGCTATATTCCAAAATCAGCACACCCAAGTCATATTGGCGAAGCCATTCGTGAAGTCTTAGATGGCGAAATTTGGTTACCACCAAATTTGCCTGCGAACATGAACTTTGACCCACGTGCAGCGGATGAAACAGCTTTGGCTGAGCGTATTCAGTCTTTGACCCCACAGCAGTTCCGTGTATTGATGATGGTGGCAGAAGGCTTGTTGAATAAGCAAATTGCCTATGAACTCGATGTTTCAGAAGCGACAATTAAAGCACATGTGACTGCTATTTTCCGTAAGCTTGGAGTACAAAACCGAACTCAAGCTGTGCTGGCGATTAATGCTTTAAATATTGAAGAAAAGAAAATATAAAATCATTGAGATAAAAAAAGCGCTGAAACATCAGCGCTTTTTTTATGTTTTGGACTTAAGCCAAGCAATTTTGTTTACTGGTAACATCTGTACAGAACAGAGGATTTAAAGCACATTGCAGGTCATCAATTTGCTCTTCAGAGACATAGCCCAATTGTTTTAAATAGGCTGCGACACGATCATCCCGTAGACTTAAAAAGGCTGCATCATATACCCCAAGATCGACAAAAAGTGCAGCAGTTTCGAGGCTGTTGAAACGGTCTAAATAAACTTCGTTGTCATACATCAGGAAAATATGATCTTGAGTCCCTTGAGCATTAATAGCTAAGCGTTCCGCTAAAACTTGTGGTGGGGTCTTGATAAAGAGTAGATCCGAAAGTTGGTCAAACTGGGTAGTGTCGAGTTCATCCTGATCGGTTTTGACTTTACCAAGCCATGCTTTAAACACCAGCACTGCACCGCCACGGAGCAACATACTCCATATCTGATGACGCACATCTTCATTTAAACCGCTACTTTCTGCCTCTAAGGCGAGCAGTAATTGCTGTTCTTGTTGTTGCAGCTTTTCAAACAGACCTAAGCCTTGTGGCTGGTAGGCTACTGGTTGGAACACATCAAAATCGAGTTGTTCAAACACTTGCAATGCGAGTGGGACAGCACTGTGATACAAGGTGTCTAAGGCTTGAACATGGGTTTCACTGAGCTTGCTTTGTTTAAACAGTTCACGCCAGTCAATTGTTGGTAAAAATGCATTGGCACTATATTGACGTAAGAATTGTTGTGACTGATCTGAACCGTGTGGCATGGCTTTAGAAATGTTCATCGTAAAACTCCAATATGAGATATGGATGATCAGTTTCTTGAGCTAAAGAAAGAAGGCACACATTTAGACAAAACTGATCTTTTCTTAGTCCTAGTTATCTGCCAATGCCTTATGGATATGAATACGACTAAAGTCGTATTTTTGATTTTTCAATATATTTAATTAATATAAAACAATGGTTTAAAAAATTGTAACTAAGTATACAAGTGTTCACTAATGTAACTGGTGTATTTTGCCATAGTAAAAGTAAATGTGTAATTTTTAGCTAGTTTAAATGGGCTCAAATATACTCAAAATGATCACTTTGGTTAGTGGGGGCGAAACTTTAGTCATTTGGCTTAAGATTTTGAGGTTCAAAGTGACAAACCTCAAATAGGATCACTAGAGGTTTGTGAATACATGTAGCGAATTTATTCAGTGTTTGAAATTTTTAAACCCGAGAGCCATGCACGTAATGAGGCGGGTTTTAATGGTTTCTTCAACAATACAATATTCATGTCTTTGACCCGTTGAGGCAGCTCAGGATCTGAATCTGCTGTGATTAAGGCAACAGGCACGTTTTCTTGACGGTTGGCTAAAATAAAGTCCAACCCGATTTTGTCATGATTTAAGTGCTGATCGACCAACCAGACCTGAATGTTTTCTTGCTGAATCATTTCAAACGCTTGTTCAGGTTCAGTCGCTTTAAACACTTGATAGCCCCATTTAGTGAGTAACGTCGACATCCCTTCTAAAATCGTTTCGTCATTGTCCAAACACAGAATTTTATAGGCTTTGGTTTTGAGTGGAACGGCCTGTACAGGTGCAGCAACCACTTTTGGTGGGTCTATGATCGGGACTTCAATCATAAAGCAGGAGCCTTTGCCATATTCTGAATAGACATGTACAGGGTAGTCGAGCAGACTGGTCATTCGTTGCACGATGGCTAAACCTAGACCTAAACCTTGTTCACCCCATGGCGAGGTATGGCCACAGCGCTCGAACTCTTGAAACAGTTTGATTCGTTGTTCTTCTGCAATACCGGGGCCTGTATCCCAAACCCCAATTCGAATATGACGTGGTTGATCACTGGAACGAAGTACACCCACCACCACTTTGCCTTTGGCAGTATAGCGCAGGGCATTACTGACAAAGTTTTGAATAATACGACGAATCCACTGTGGGTCGGTATCTATCCAGAATTGCGCATCATGTACGCTGAAACGAATACCTCGTTGTGCGGCAATAGATTTAAATTGCAATTCAAGGTCACTGAGTAAATCATGTAGCGGATAAGCCTGACGGTTGGGTTGAATAGTGCCACCTTCAAGACGGGCAATATCTAATAATGCAGACAACATACTTTCCGCACCATGTAAGGCACGATCAAGCTGTTGTAAAGTTTTGCGGTCTTCTTCACTTTGTACGCTTTGTTCTAAAGCGGTACTGAACAGACGTGCAGCATGCATCGGTTGCAATAAGTCATGACTGGCAGCGGCAATAAAGCGACTTTTTGACATATTGGCTTTATCGGCTTGTTCACGTGCCAGTTGTTGTTCAGACAATGCATCTGCCAACTGTTGAGTTCGATCTTGAACGCGTGCCTCAAGCATGGCTTCATTTTCACGGAAGGCGGTAATGTCGGCAAAGGTGGTGACAAAGCCACCGCCTTCAATCGGGTTACCGCGCATTTGAATGACACGACCATCTTTACGGATCCGTTCAAACTCATGTGCGCTACCAACTTGCATCCAGTGCATCCGTTTACGCACATGTTCCTCGACCGAACCTGGGCCACATTCGCCACGTTCTGCGTTATATCGAATCAAATCAGAAATTGGACAACCGACATAGACAATGTCTTTAGGATAATCAAACAGTTTTAAATATTGGTTATTCCATGCCACCAAACACATGTTTTCATCGACCACACTCACCCCTTGGGTCATGTGGTCAATCATGGTCATGATCAGGTTTTGATTAAAACGTTGCCATTGTGAGGCTTGGTCTAGAATGTTTGCCACTTGGCCAAGTGCGAGACCATTGTTGACCATGGCGGTGGTGAGCAGGGTACGTGCCGACGCAGCGCCGATGGTGCCTGCTAAATATTGTTCAGTGAAACGCCACCACATACCGTTGGCATTGCTGTTTTCATTCAGCACCACATTGTTTTGTGCGCAGAACTGTTGAAATGCACGCATGGTTGCGCCATCGCCTGTAATCCGTTTGGCTAAGGTGATCAAATCACCGACTTTCAAACGTGCAACATCGTGATGAATGTAGTTGATGTCCGTTGACGTGCTTTGTGTTGGCAGTGGCTTGGTTTCATAATAGAAAAAGCTTTCAGCCTGAATTTGTTCAGCCACGCTTGGACGAAATACACGGGAAATCCAAATGTATAAAATAATATTCAGACCGAGTGCCCACACTACGCCATGGGTAAGCGCGGCAAAGGATTCAAAACCGAACAGGGCTTCAGGACGTAACCAGTTAATACCCATTGGTCCGAAATTGAGAAAGCTTTCGGTGAAGTGTGCATATTCAGCCGGCAAACTGCGTAATACAGTGGGTAACAGCAGGGTGTAGGCCCACATGCCAAAACCTGCCAATAGACCTGCATAGACCCCTTGTTTACTACCACCACGCCAGTAAAGACCACCAATGAGGGCAGGTGAGAATTGAGCCACAGCACTAAAGGCCAATAAGCCAAAGACTGATAATTGGTCAATGTCATTGAAGAAATGGAAGAACAAAAAGCCCAGGAGCATGACGGCTAAAATACAGACCCGACGGGTGAATTTCAGTACCAAAGGTAGACGCTTGTCATGACGTGATAGCACATTTGTGCGCCATAAAGCTGGCATGATCAGGTCGTTACTCAGCATGATAGATAAGGCGACGGATGATACCAATAACATACCCGTAGAGGCCGAAAATCCCCCTAAAAATGCCAAAAGAGTTAACCAGTCTTGTCCATAACTCAAAGGTAAAGACAGGACTGCGACATCCGGGATCGCTAAATAACCTGGCGTTGCATGCAGCGCCCAACTGGCAATCGGGATAATCGCAATGATGGTTAAAACTAAATAGACAGCAAACCAGCGCCGTGCCCCGCGAATGTGCTTTTCATCACGGAGTTCAACCACAGCGACGTGGAACTGACGCGGTAAACAAATGATCGCTAACCCTGCTAATAAGGTTTGAATCCAGAAGGTATCGGGCACACCGATTAGCTGTACTTGATGGAACGTCTCTGCGACGTCTTTAGAGATTTGATGGACATTTTCAGGTGCAGCAAACACGAAAAAGAGAGCCACACAGAGTAAAGCAAACAGTTTGACAAAAGACTCGAAGGCAACTGCTAACATCAGACCGCCATGTTGTTCGGTATTGGCAATCTGTCTGGTTCCAAAAATCATGGCCAAAATGGCCAAAATGCCAGTGAGGAACAGGACACCGTTGGTGGTTGAGGCAATGCTACCTGCTGTTGGTTCTAAAATTACCGCAGCACTGAGGGCAATGGCCCGCAGCTGAAGGGCAAGGTAAGGAATAATGGCAATGACCGCGAGGATAGTCACCATTGAGGCTAAAGGTCCGCTTTTACCATAGCGTGCTGCGACAAAGTCTGCGATGGATGAAATCGCATGGTGCTGGCGGACACGCCCTAAACGACGCCAAATGTCATAGCCCAGTGCAACGAAGAGTAGTGGACCAAGGTAAATGGGCAGAAAGATAATGCCTTCACGAACTGCGGCACCTGTAGCACCATAAAAAGTCCATGATGAGCAGTAGACGCCTAAAGTTAAACTAAACAATAGCATGCGCCCACGCGTACTCAGGCGACTGGCGTGTTTTTCACCAAAAAAGGCACAGATAAAGAGTAATGCAATGTAGAGGGCCAAGACCCCTATGATGAGCCAGCTGTTCATTTTACCTAAAGTTTTTCCACCATGGTTGCATCATAACGCATCTCGGAGAGAGCCTGCTGTGCTTGTTTAAAATTTAGAGACCAAAGTCTAAATTACAACCAATACAGAAGCTTGCTAATTTAGCAAATGTAATAATTCGAATTAAAAAATTGTATCTACGGTTGGATACAGACAGGAGTGTGGTTATGGACGAGAGACAAGTAGAACAGATTCTACAAAATCCCAAATTCAAGGAAATGGTTAGTCGTAAAAGTAAACTCAGTTGGACATTAACGGGCATTATGTTGGTTGTGTACGTTGGTTTCATGTTGTTAGTTGGTTACAACAAAGAGTTTCTAATGACTTCAGTCAGTGGTGGGGTGACCACGATTGGCATGCCATTAGGGCTAAGCATTATTGTATTGTCTTTTGTTTTATGTGGTGTGTATTCGTATATTTCGAATAACAAACTAGATGCATTAAATGAAGAAGCAATGCGTGAAGTTGAAGCCATTGCGCAAGAGAAAGGACAGCACTAATGAAATGGAATTCATTGAAAGCGCTTACAGTCGCTACGATAACACTGTTGGCTTCAAGCCTAGCAATCGCAAGCCCTGATTTAGGTGAGGCTCAACAGCAGGCGACAAACTGGCATGCCATTATCATGTTCGCAATTTTTGTGGGCTTTACATTGCTGATCACTAAATGGGCAGCAAAACAAACCACCAATACTGCTGACTTTTATACAGCGGGTGGCGGTATTTCGGGCTTCCAAAATGGTTTAGCAATTGCGGGTGACTATATGTCCGCAGCGTCATTCTTGGGTATTTCCGCAATGGTTTTCAGCTCAGGCTTTGATGGTTTGCTTTACTCACTTGGCTTCATGGTGGGCTGGCCAATCGTATTGTTCTTGGTTGCTGAGCGTCTACGTAACTTAGGTAAGTTCAACTTATCTGACGTGGTGTCATTCCGTTTAGCTGAGAAACCAGTACGTACACTTGCTGCGGTGAGTTCATTGGTGGTGGTTGCATTCTATCTGATTGCTCAGATGGTGGGTGCAGGTCAGCTGATCAAACTGTTATTTGGTTTGAACTATAACATTGCGGTGGTGATTGTGGGTCTTCTGATGATGGCTTACGTGATCTTCGGTGGGATGCTGGCAACGACTTGGGTGCAGATTATTAAAGCTGTAATGCTTTTGTCTGGCGCAACATTCATGGCTTTCATGGTAATGAAAGGCGTGGGCTTCAGCTTCTCTGAAATGTTCTCTCAATCAATTCAAGTTTTCTCTAAAGTACATGATATTTCTTTAGCAGAAGCGGGCAATATTATGGGCCCTGGTAAACTTGCAGCGAACCCAATTGATGCGATTTCTTTAGGTCTTGCATTAATGTTCGGTACAGCAGGTCTTCCACACATCTTGATGCGTTTCTTTACTGTTAAAGATGCTAAAGAAGCACGTAAATCAGTGGTTGTTGCAACAGGTTTCATTGGTTACTTCTACCTATTAACTTTCATCATTGGCTTTGGTGCGATCCTTTATGTATCGAATAACCCTCAGTTCCTTGATGTTGCGAAAATGGCAGTAACTGGCAAGCTTGAGCTTGTAGGTGGTAACAACATGGCTGCGGTGCACTTGTCTGACGCTCTTGGCGGTGACTTGTTCATGGGCTTCATTTCAGCGGTAGCATTCGCAACAATTCTTGCAGTAGTAGCTGGTTTGACATTGTCTGGTGCTTCAGCAATTTCACATGACTTGTATGCAAACGTATTCAAGAAAGGTCAAACAACCCCTGAATCTGAACTTCGTATGTCTAAAATCGCGACTTTAGGTCTTGCTATTTTTGCGATGATTTTAGGAATTCTGTTCGAGAAGCAAAACGTAGCCTTCATGGTGGGTCTAGCATTCTCTGTAGCAGCATGTGCAAACTTCCCAGTACTTGTACTTTCAATGTTCTGGAAAGGTTTAACCACACGTGGTGCGGTGATTGGTGGCGTGGTTGGTCTAGCAACTGCAGTAACATTGATTATCTTATCTAAAGCGGTTTGGGTAGATACCTTGGCTATCTCTGAAACCCCAGTGAACCCATTCAATGGTCCAGCAATCTTTGCTATGCCATTGGCGTTCTTCTGCTGCTGGTTGTTCTCTGTGACTGATAATTCAGCACAAGCTCAAGCAGAACGTAAAGCATTTGATGCGCAGTATGTACGTTCACAAACAGGTATTGGTATCTCAGGTGCTTCAGATCACTAATCTGAACCTGATAAAAAAAGCCCCAACTGATGGGGCTTTTTTTTTGTGGGTAGCTCTGAACTTTTGACCGCAAACTGTCTTTTATCTAGACATTGTTAGATGGAGGTATTAGCGGAAAAGTAAGTAAGATGAAAAGGAACGTGATGACATCTACAAAAACCATGAGCTTCCTATTTTATTCATGTTAAATTAACCACGTAGAACAAAAATGAACCACACTGGGCTTTAAAAAATAATAACTTGGATGGCTAGATATGCAGGTATTGGTCGACTTTTGGAAAGGTTTTCGCTTACTCCCTTCAGCATGGCTGCTGTTACTGCAATTTATGATGCTGATCTTGGCGATGCTGAGCGGACATAGTTTGTCTTTGCGTGTCTTGGTTTGGGGCTTAGGTGTGTTGGTGTTATTGATGATTGCCAAAGTCATACGCCAAACCCCAGTATTTACCATTCTAGGGCTGAGTTTTGTCGGTGGAGCCCTGTTCTTTTCCTTATTGATTTTGTTGGGTGCCACGCATCCGATGCTCTTGGTGATTAGTCATGCCTTTGAAGCAATGGCGTATTTTATTGCGGCCTATGGCTTGTTGCGCTATATGTTCGCAGACCGTTATCTGACCAAAGACGAGCTTTTTGCAGCGGGTGCAGTGTTTACCCTTATCGCATGGGGCTTTGCTTTTCTATATAGCATTTGTCAGATTTTGGAGCCCAATAGCTTTTTAAATCCCAATGTGGTGGGCGCACAGTCATGGCTAGATTTATTATTTTTAAGTTTTAGTTTGCAGTCGGCAACGGGCTTGTCTGATTTAATGCCACTAACACCACTGGCCCGTATGATTGCCATGTTACAGATGTTTTGTGGCGTCATGTATTTTGCGCTAATTGTCTCTCGTTTAATCGCATTGCAATATATTCAGCATCGACCCAATGATCATAAAGAAAATTAAACTGTTACAGGATTCGCACTGCCTTATTTTTAAACATAAATTATGATGGTTCTGAATCGTTAAACTTTAAACAATTCACTTTTCAGTCTGAATCAGACTCGTCTCATTAACCATCTTGGTTATATCTTTGTATTAAAAATAATTTTCTGGGGGAATTATGCCTTCCATAAAACCATCACTGTTTGCGAACGTCAAACAGAATGTATTTCTTAGCACGGTCGTGATTCTAGTGCTTTTTCTAGCCTTAATTCTTTTTGACCCAAGCGGGTTTGAGGCTTTGACCAAACATTTAAATCAATGGATTATTGATTCATTTAGCTGGTTTTATGTCTTAGCCGTTGCATTATTTCTTATCATACTGGTATTTATTGCACTCTCCGATATGGGGAAAATCAAACTTGGTCCAGACCATAGTTTACCTGAATATAGCAGTGGTTCTTGGTTCGCCATGCTATTTACCGCGGGTATGGGGATTGGTCTCATGTTCTTTGGTGTGGCTGAACCCGTGATGCACTATGTCAATCCGCCCACGGGCGATGGACAAACTGTAGATGCTGCACAACAAGCAATGCGCATCACCTTTTTCCATTGGGGATTACATGCATGGGCCATTTATGCACTTGTGGGCTTGTCACTAGCTTATTTCTCTTTCCGACATAATTTGCCTTTAAAAGTTCGCTCCGCTTTATATCCTTTGGTCGGTAAAAAAATTTATGGTGCAACGGGAGATGCGGTTGATACTTTTGCAACCTTAGGCACTATTTTTGGGATCGCTACTACACTTGGATTTGGGGTAACTCAAATTAACTCGGGACTGAATTATTTATTTGGTATCCAGCAAAGTATCGGGATTCAGGTTGGACTGATTATCTTTGTCACTTTTTTGGCTTCACTCTCGGTCGGTTTTGGTTTAGATAAAGGCATTAAACGTCTGTCTGAACTGAACTTGGTACTCGCATTGGTGTTATTACTGTTTGTCTTTTTTGCCAGTTCTTCTATTTATATCCTACAAACCAGCATTCAAAATGCAGGGCAATATGTTTCCAACTTATTTGCCATGACCTTCAACCTATATGCCTATCAACCGAATGGTTGGATTGGTGGTTGGACGATTATGTATTGGGCTTGGTGGATTTCGTGGTCGCCTTTTGTGGGGATGTTTATTGCCCGAGTGTCTAAAGGTCGAACCATTCGCGAGTTTATTGTTGGGGTACTGTTCATTCCTACAGGTTTTACGCTGATTTGGATGGGCTTTATGGGAAATGCGGCACTGTTCAGTATTATTCAAGAAGGCCACACTTCTTTAATTACTGCGGTACAACAAGATTCATCGGTTGCACTATTTGAATTTTTAACTCATTTGCCTTTCGTTCAAATATCAAGTCTGATTGCGACCGTTCTGGTGGTTTTATTCTTTGTCACTTCTGCTGACTCAGGTTCATTGGTGATTGATTACTTAACCGCAGAAACAGAAAATTCACCTTTATGGCAACGGTTGTTTTGGACCATTCTGATTGCTTTACTGTCGATTATCCTACTGATGGCAGGTGGGCTGTCCGCCTTACAATCGGCCACAATTATGAGTGCTTTACCGTTTACTTTGATTATGCTGTTGGTCTGCTGGGGCTTATTGAAAGCACTACGTTTAGATGTCACCAAAATGCGTGCACTGCAAGATGCGCGAATTACCCCTCGTGCGATTCAAAATCCACGCAGTTGGCAACAGCGTCTAGGTTTGATTATGCATTATCCGCATACTCAGCTTGAGGTGGAGCAGTTTATTGAACAGCGGGTGCAAGCTGCTTTTTCGGCGGTACAAAAGGAATTCCAGCGTCGTCAATTAGACGTGACCATTCAAAAGATTGAGCATGGCTTGCAGTTACGCGTAGATCACCATAATGAAATTAACTTCATCTATCAGGTGGTTGCCCGTGAAACCCAGCCACCCAGTTTTATGGCGGATAGACTGGAGGAACAGCAGTTTTATCAGGCTGAGGTTTTCTTAAGAGAAGGCGGGCAGAATTATGATGTGATGGATTGGACTTTAGAAGATCTACTGCAAGATATTATTGACCAGTACGAACGTCATTTACATTTCTTAAATTTAGTCAGAACCACAAACTAAAAAAAGGACGCTTCAAGCGTCCTTTTTTTTATTCAGTTTCTAAATTGAATTAGAAGCGGAATTTAGCATTTACGCCAACAGTTTGTGTATCAAGATTTGCGTTTTCAGCATTAGCATTTACATAGCTTGCGCCTACAGCAACTGCTGGAGTGATGAAGTAGTTAACGTTTGCACCCCAAGCTTTGTTTGGTAAGTCGTCAAAGCTAGATTCTGCATAAGAAGCACCAACGCTTAATGCAGGTGTTAAGTAAAGGTCAGTTTTTAATTGGTAAGCAGTGCTTTCGCCATAAACAAGACCAGCTTCTAAACCAAGCGCCATGTTTGTACCGTCGATGTTACCTACATATTTAGTACGTGCAGTGATTGCGTCTTGGTCATCAGCAATAGTAGCTGCTTCGCCAAAAGTTTTAACTACGCCATTATTCATGATACCGAATGCATCAAGAGCGGTTTGATCAGCAACGCTAGTATAACCTACAGCAACCAAGAAGTTAGGTGCTACTACTGCACCAAGTTCTAATGCATAACGGTCGCCATTGTCATCACGAGTTACGGCATTTTTGCCATCAGTATGAGTGTGGCTATAAGATGCGCTCGCATAAGCAGGTACGAATTTAGTTGGGATATACGCTTCAGCTTTAGCGCCGTAAACATGAGATTCGATGTCAGAACGACCTTCATCTACAGGAGCATCATACTGGCCATATTGGTAAGCTAAAGATACATTTGACGCTTGGTTTAAAAAAGCAGCTTCAGCTAAAGGACCTTTAGATGAATCAACGTTTTTAAAGTAGTAAGTACCTTGTACAGCACCAGTGAAGTTTTTGTCGTTTTCAGTCGTATCTACGTACTCTGATTGACCTTGTACTTCGAATTGGTATGCTTGAGCACCGGTCATGGCTAATAATAAAGCAGTGGCTAAACCGAGTTTTTTCATGATATTTACCAGTTTGTTAACATTGGATTAAACAATGAACATTCTATTGTAACAATTTATTAAGTCAATGAACTCTAATGACATTATAATATTGAGTAAATACTCTAATTATGATGTTGAATAAAAAATGCTCAAATAAACAGATCCATGTCAACCAAAAAAAACTTATGTCAGAACAATAGGGTATATCTATTTATAAAACAGAGAATGCGCAATATTGAATTATCCTGAACTGATTCTTTAATTGATAAATTAGATTGAATTAATAATAACAAACGGTAAAAAAACTAATAAAGTCCCCTTTAAACACTTCAATTTTGTGACATAAATCATGTAAATGCTTAAATTTAGTGCATTAAAACGGCTTTTTGCTTGCATTATGTACATATCTGCAAGTCATTTGTGAGAATTCTCACAATTTTTGTGCAATTATATCAATTCATAGTGCTTTACTTGGCTTTACAATCGAGCAGATTTATTTCATAATTATTTTAGCGAATCATTTAACAATATTGTTGTTTTCTGAGAAGCTAATTCTCCTCAAACAGTTTTTGTTTATATGCCCAACTTTCCCCAAGGTTGGGCTTTTTTTTATTTAAAATTCAGAGACTTTTATTTTATAAGCAGGTAAAGGGTTAAAATATTTTTGAACCAAAATGATGCATTATTTTGTTCGATACATTCATTCATATTTTAACATGGCATAAAAAAAACCCAATCTTTTGAGGAGATTGGGTTTTCTTGCCAAAACTTGTGGGAAAATTAGAATATTTGCTGAGAGTATATTCTAATTCGCCCCAATGTTGTGCATTATGCACCATAATGTTGCGCATGTAAATATGGCATCTTAAAATGTAAGCGTCTAAAAAAATATTGAAAGAAATTCATCTTTAACATGAAAGTTATTAATGATTGATTTCCTTAGCTTTCATTTGTATTTGAGTATGGGCCTCAAGGAATTTTGCATGAATGAATACTAAAAACTAGGCAAAACAAAGAATTAATGACTTAAATAAGAGATATATTGTTTGTATAATGAGCATTATTGATTATATTTTTTTCTTTTTTCAGAATAGGGGGCGTAGTTTAAGTATGCGAGAAGTACGCTCTGAACATCTGAGTAAAAAGTTATATGTCGCAATGAGCATTATTATTTTGTCATTGTGTAGTCTTTCTATTCCCTTGATGGTCAAAAGTTATAATGATTATATAAAAGCTAACCAAGCACTCATTGAGATACAAGCTTTGCAAGCAGTAGCTGACCTTGCCAATAAAATTTCGCGAGAGCGTGCACCAGCGAACAAAGTGATGTCGAGTAATCAACAAGACTTTGCTAAACATGTCTTGGAGCTAAAAGCATATCGGGCTAACGTCGATGAACAAATGCGTAGTACCCAGAAAATTCTTAAAAAATCGGGGTTTTCTAATTTAAATTTAGACTTATTTTCTCAGCTCGAACAAGCATTAGCACAGGGAAGACAGCAAGTAGATCAATATGCAGCTTTGCCACGTGAGCAACGTAATGCAGAAAAAATGGATCAAGCTATTTTAAAAATGTTTACGGCTTGGGAGCGTAGCCATGATGTTTTAAAAGATGTGATTGCCGTTTCAGAAGGAAAAGACACGGCCATTTCAAATTTTTATACGCAAATTTTGTTATTGGCAGATTTAAGGGATCAAGCTGGGCGGGCAGCATCAAATGTCATGGCGCATGTAACCTTTGAACAACCGATTCCTGAAACCAACTTGGCACGTTCCTTACAAACACGTAAGCAAGTCATGTACTTGTGGGAGCTGATTGATACACTCCAACCTGAACGTGATAAAACCCCTGAGTTCAAGGCATTACATCAAGCTGTTTATAATGAGTTCTTAGCCAAAGGATTGTTGATTGTTGAGCGATTGATGAATGAAAGTATTTATCATCGGCCATATTATTTAACGGGAACACAACTTACCGAGGTGATTGTTGATAAATTCACTACGGTTGTGGATTTGCAGAATTATTTACTCAAATATAGTGTGGAAAAGGCCACACTTGAAAAACGTAAGGCTAAAAATGTCTTGCTCACGACTGTAAGTATTTCATTAGTCTCGATTATTGCTGCGTTATTTACTATGATTTATGCACAAAAAAGAGTTTTTGCTCCATTAATTCAGGCGCGGGAAATCCTCCTCGATTTGTCTAATTCGAGTATGCGTTCTAACGATTTAGAGTCTAAAGATCAATCCGCCAATGTACATTCATTGTTTACAGCGATACAGCAGCTTAAACACACGCTTCAGCAACGGGATGCATTGGAATTTCGGTTGAAAAATATTGCACATTTGGATTCTTTAACAGGCGTCGCAAACCGTTATGCGCTTAACGAGTACATTAAGCTTTTGGAAAATCAGCCGACGCAGTTTTCTGAAACTTGTTTAATGATGATGGATATTGATTATTTTAAACAAGTGAATGATGTTCATGGGCATTTGGTGGGTGACCAAGTCATTCAGTTTGTGGCTGAGAAATTAAAAGATAATATTCGGACTTCTGATTTGTTGGTGCGTTATGGCGGCGATGAATTTATTGTACTCATTGAAAACATTAGTATGGAACGTGCTTTAAAAATTGCTGAGAAGATTCGCTGTGAAATTTATGAAGCAGCATCAATGGATTCAACACGTAGTCCAGATTTGAGTGTGACCATAAGTATTGGTGTTGCGATTGGAGCTGCGAGTTGGACTGAACTTTTGGAGAAAGCCGATCGTGCCTTGTTTCAAGCTAAAGAGCAGGGGAAAAATAAGGTGGCGAGTTGATGATGTATTGATGAAATTCACATCCACATAATGAGTAAAAATAGACCTCTTCCATAAATAA
>NZ_DKIK01000070.1:0-53165 GCF_002454215.1 Acinetobacter sp. UBA6720 | reverse complement strand
TTATTTATGGAAGAGGTCTATTTTAAATGTAATTTAAAGTTTTACTATTTTGGGTGTCATTGCATAATAATAAGTCGATAAATATTATTTAAAAGTGAATTCTGCTTTAGTGTAACATTATTTTAAATGATCCATCATATGCGGGTACTTTATCCATCGGTAAGCATTAACATTAAACTCTCTAACATGGGTGAAATCAGACCAAATTAATTTACTTCCTTTGGTCCATTTTAGAGACTGGATGCGAGCGTTCACTCGTAATTTCTCGTCTTCTGTCGCGGGCCTTAATTCTCCTAGTTCTGCATAGATTCTTACCCCAGGATAGGAGCTAAATTGTCCTTTAATAAAAGATGATAGCCAAAATAATTTGCTTGAATTTACAGCACTGATACAAACATTTTTATTTTGCTTTAAGTTTTCTGCTAATTGTTGAGAGAATGCATCAAATAGAAATCCTGTTCCATCATCATTCAAAAAGACAGTTCCAATTGGAGTAATATTTGGTATCCCATCGCGAGAAACACTAGCAATATTCGCATGCATATTTGCTTGCTGTGCTTTAGAAAAAACATTTTTAATTGTATTCCAGTTATTTGTATCTATAACCATTCTTATTTTTCCTTATTCTATATTTGTAGATATTTTTAAAATGAAATTGAATAAATCATTAATTGTAATTTTTTTAGGCGACAGTTATTGAATCTCCCCTAACCCCTCTTTGATAAAGAGGGGAACACCATTTGATTAGTAATGGGAACTCCCTCCTTTTTAAAAGGAGGGTTGGGGAGGATTTACTACTTCAACATCGGCTTCAAAAACTTCGCTGTATGCGAAATTTTATTCTTCGCAACCTGTTCAGGCGTTCCTTCCGCGATAATCATCCCGCCACCTGAACCTCCTTCTGGACCTAAGTCCACAATCCAGTCTGCGGTTTTAATCACATCCAAATTATGTTCAATCACCACAATGGTATTGCCCTTATTCCGTAGCTCATGCAGGATATCTAAAAGCTTAGCAATATCGTGGAAATGTAGACCTGTAGTTGGTTCATCCAAGATATACAGCGTTTTACCCGTATCACGTTTCGCTAGTTCTCGAGCCAGCTTCACACGCTGTGCTTCACCACCTGATAGTGTAGTTGCAGACTGGCCTAAGCGAATATAGCCTAAACCGACTTGATTTAAGGTTTCCAAACGACGGTGAATGACAGGAATCGCGTCGAAGAAATGCATGGCATCTTCCACCGTCATTTCCAACACATCCGAAATATTCTTGCCTTTATAACCGACTTCTAAGGTTTCACGGTTATAGCGTTTACCATGACAGTTATCACAAGGCACATACATATCAGGTAGAAAGTGCATTGCGACTTTGATCATGCCGTCACCCTCACAGGCTTCACAGCGACCACCTTTCACGTTAAATGAGAAACGCCCTGCGGCATAGCCACGTGCTTTGGCTTCTTGGGTCTGTGCAAAGAGTTCACGAATTGGGGTGAATAAACCGGTATAGGTTGCAGGGTTGGAGCGAGGTGTACGACCGATCGGGCTTTGGTCGATATCAACCACTTTATCAAGGAATTGCAGACCATCTATCGAGTCAAACTTTTCTGCAGTTAAAGTGGTTGCACCATTCAGTTGAGTCGCTGCCAAAGGCAATAATGTACGGTTAATCAAGGTTGATTTACCCGAACCAGACACGCCTGTGACACAGGTCATCACGCCTAAAGGAATGGTTAAATCTACATTTTGTAGGTTATGTCCGGCAGCACCCATCAATTTAATTTGTTCATCAGGCTTTGGTGGTTCAGTACGTTTTTTCGGAACTTCAATTTTCAGTTTACCTGATAAATACTGACCTGTGAGCGAGTCTGTATTCGCGAGAATTTCATCATACGTCCCTTCAGCAATCACATGACCACCATGAATCCCTGCACCTGGACCAATATCAATAATATGGTCTGCTGCCCGAATCGCATCTTCATCATGCTCAACCACTAACACTGTGTTGCCTAAGTCGCGTAAGCGAACCAAAGTTTCTAGCAAACGGTCATTATCACGCTGATGCAGACCAATGGATGGCTCATCGAGGACATACATCACGCCCATTAAACCTGCGCCAATTTGTGAAGCTAGACGAATACGTTGCGCTTCACCACCAGACAAGGTTTCTGCTGAACGCGATAGGCTTAAATAGTTTAGACCCACAGAGACCAAGAAATGTAGACGCTCACGAATTTCTTTAAAAATCTTATCGGCAATTTCACCTTTAGCCCCATCAAGATTTAAGTCCTGATAATAGCTTTCAGCATCGCCAATCGACATTTTGGTAATTTGGGCAATGGTTTTGTCTTTGACACGAACATGACGTGAAATTTCGTTCAGACGTGAGCCACCGCAGGCATCACAGGCCGCATTGGATAAATACTGTGCCAAATCATCACGAACATAGTTACTTTCAGTTTCGCGGTAACGACGTTCTAAGTGTGGCAAAATTCCTTCAAAGGCTTGTACGCGGTTATGTTTACGACCACGTTCATCTATGTAACTGAGATCAACTTTTTCTTTGCCTGTACCATAGAGGAATTTCTTTTTGGTATCGGCATCCAGTTCATTCCAAGGCGTATCCAAAGAAAAACCAAAATGCGCCGCCACTTTTTCAATCATGCTGTAGTAGTACGGGCGTTGTCTATCCCAACCACGAATCGCGCCTTGGCTAATCGAAACATCAGGGCTTGGAATGAGTTTTTCAGCACTAAAATGACTACGGGTCCCTAAACCATCGCAGGTTGGACAAGCACCAAAGGGGTTGTTAAATGAAAATAAACGTGGTTCCAGTTCTGCAACGGCACGGTCACATTCAGGACACGAGTGTTTAGCTGAAAAGACCCGATCGGGATGTTCACCATTCATCCACGAGAGAATGGCAATATCACCACCGAGACGTAGAGCAGTTTCAAAAGATTCTGCAATGCGGTTGCCGAGGTCATCACGGACTTTGAAACGATCCACCACCACTTCAATGGTGTGCTTTTTCTTTTTATCGAGTTCTGGGATCGGATCGAGATCTACAATTTCACCATCGACACGGGCACGCACAAAACCTTGACTTTGTAGTTGTTCGAACAGGTTTGAATATTCACCTTTACGTTCCCGCACTACAGGCGCAAGCAGCATCAGGGCGGTCCCTTCATCTAATCCTTTTACTGCATCGACCATTTCCGACACAGTCTGAGCCACCATCGGCAAATCATGTTCTGGGCAAAACGGTGTGCCGACACGTGCGTAGAGTAGACGTAAATAGTCATAAATTTCGGTAATGGTGCCCACCGTAGAGCGTGGGTTGTGGCTGGTCGACTTTTGTTCAATCGCAATTGCAGGGCTTAAGCCTTCAATTGAGTCAACTTCAGGTTTTTCCATTTGTGATAGAAACTGGCGCGCATAGGCCGAGAGCGATTCGACATAACGACGCTGACCTTCGGCGTACAGTGTATCAAATGCAAGCGACGACTTACCTGAACCAGAAAGTCCCGTGATCACCACGAATTTGTCGCGGGGAATATCAAGGTTCACATTTTTTAAGTTATGGGTACGTGCGCCTCGAATACGGATATGACTTTGGCTCATAAAACTATCTCGAAATTGTGCAGATAAAGGAGGTATATGATAACGACTTATGCTTTGTTCAAGTGTTACAGATGATTTTATAGCGACAAATTATGTCGGCTAGAAGAAAAAATGCTGCTGATAGACTGTAGCTAGATTTGATGGTCGAGACAAGTCTCAAAGTAGAGTGACAGACTGAGAGTTGGAGATGAAAAATTTGATATAAATATAGGAATAGAAGAAACATTAAAAATGTCAGGTGTATGGCAAAGCTAAAATGCTGTTGTCATTTGTATCGTTTGTCATACGCCTGAATGAGATCGTAATAGTTATGCTCTTATGCTGCGACTAACATGCGATGGCATAGCTACGTTCAAAGATTGAATCGACTGTTTCAAAAGCAAAAGGACGCGCGATGTCATGATGAATTCGCGCATAAAAATTAACCTCATGCTCAAGGGTTTGCAAGAAAGTGTCGTAGTCATCTTCAAAGTCAGGTAAGTCGAGTAAATCTTGTTGCCGACTTAAAAGACAATGATATTTTTTAATAAAAGCTAACATCAGTTTTTGAATGTGTGGATTGGTATAATAAATCAGATAGGTCGCGGCAGAACCGCAGTGTAAACAGCCTTTTTCAAGATAAATTTCTTCGTTATTTAGCCAGCAGCATTGTACGGTAAAAAATGCACGAATGGCTTCAGTACCTAGAGTATCAGGATGCATGGGAATGGCCCTCGAAAGTTAATTATNNCAAATGATAATTATTATCATTGGTGAAGTTTAGTTTTAAATCCTTAAAATAGCAATCGCGTCATCTGAAAAAATACGATGTTTGGGCAATAAAAAAGCCCTGAAGGGTTCAGGGCTTTTGGGATCATTTGAGCTTTTAAGCGTGGTCTAAACCGAGCCATTGCTGTTGTTTATAAGCGCTGTCCCAGAATAACCATTCCAGTTCAGCCCCTTTACGGTAGGCTTTATGCATTTTCTCAATGGTGTCAGCATCACAACGTGCAGCTACTTTATCAATGGTTGCAATCACATTGCGCACAGCTTGATTGAATTCTTCTCCTGCATAAGTATCAATCCAGGCTTGGTATGGGTTGTTAGCGATAGAGTTGCCCACAATGTCTTTACCGACTTCAGCATAAATCCAAAAACAAGGTAAGAGTGCCGCTAACACCACAGGATAGCTTTCAGACCATGCTGTTGCGGTTAAAAAAGAAGTGTAATGATGACAAGCTAAAGTCAAAGGAGTTTCTTCAAATTGTTGTTTTGAAATCCCAAAGTTTTTCATAAAACCATCGTGCAAGCTGCGTTCGACTACAATTGCTTCTTTGGCCCCTTGGCTAAACTGAATAATGTCATCAGCATCATAAGCTTTGGCGCCACATACGGCGAGCGCGCGACCATAAGCCACCAAGTAATGTGCATCTTGGATGACATAATGACAAAACGCTTCTTTATTCAAGCTACCTGAAGCCAATTCTTGGTTAAAAGGCAAAGCCAATGTTTTTTGATATAAGTCGACATTACGTTGCCAAACATCTTGAGAAAAAGCCATTAATTTATCCTGAGAAAAGCCGAAATATGGGCAAGACTATAACAACTGTTGACTCGGAAGAACAATCCAACACTGTGTGGTGAGGAAATAAGTAAAAATTAACGAAGATGTTTTGGTTTCATCTACAAAAACGGTCATAATTGCGACCATAAAACTCAACCTGATTTTTAAGTTTTAGTTAATTTCCAAATTTTTTAAAGGTCGATCTGTCATGATGAAACATTTTGGTTTCTCTATCATTTTTACGATCGTGTGTCTTGCGTTGTCTGCGTACTGGGGTTTTACCCATGGACCAGAAGCGGGCTTAAAGACCATGTTTACTGCACTGACTATTACTGCCATTTTAGCGGTGATGGAAGTCTCTTTATCTTTTGATAATGCTGTGGTCAATGCGTCCGTGTTACGTGGTTGGGATCATTTTTGGAAAATGTTATTCCTTACCGTGGGTATTTTAGTCGCTGTATTTGGTATGCGCTTAATCTTCCCTGTCGCAATTGTGGCGGTAACTGCAGATATGGGCTTCGTTGAAGTCGTTCAATTGGCTTTAAATGATCCGAAGACTTATTCACAACGTTTGATGGATCATCATCCTGAAATTGCTGCATTTGGTGGCGCGTTCTTATTGTTAGTGTTTCTTAACTTCTTTTTGGATGAAGGTAAAGATACGCACTGGTTCCGTTGGTTGGAGCGTCGTTTGGCAAACTTGGCCAATGTCCCTGCAATGTCTGTATTCTTGGCCTTGATTGCACTCTTGGTGATGGCGGCGAATGTTGATGAAGCCAAACGTCTAGTCGTGACTATGGCAGGAATCTGGGGCATCGTGGTTTATATTGGTGTACAGGTACTGAGCCATTTACTCGGTGGCGAGCCTGAAATTGATGAAGATGGTAATGCAATTGTGCATGATGCCAATGGCGCAACGACAGGTGTCGTTAAAGCGGGTATCGGTGGTTTCTTATACCTCGAAGTTCTCGACGCATCGTTCAGTTTCGATGGTGTGATTGGTGCCTTTGCCATTACTTCCGATGTCGTGATTATCATGTTGGGCCTTGCCATTGGTGCGATCTTTGTGCGTTCGATGACCATTTACTTGGTCGAAAAAGGCACCTTGGATGCTTATGTCTTCCTTGAACATGGTGCGCACTATGCAATTGGTGCTTTGGCATTTATTATGCTGGCAAGTGGTACAGGTCTTCATGTTCCTGAAATTGTTACAGGTTTAATTGGTGTAGCCTTTATTGTTTGGGCCGTGATTGCGTCTATCCAATATCAAAAACATCAAGCCGTTTAAAGCAGCTTGTTTTGAACCGAAGAAAAGCGCAGCTCAGGCTGCGCTTTTTGTTTTTCAGATCAGGAACGCTTTTATTAAATATAAAATTCATGTCGCTAGTCGGATTGAATAGCCTATAATCTTGATCCAAGATTAATTCAATACAGTCTGTCTTCGTTTATGATGAATGCTTTAGAACGTCGTTCAACTTTTGCCTTAAGCAGTATTTTTGCCTTACGCATGTTGGGTTTGTTCATGATCATCCCTGTCTTTTCTGTAGCAGGGCAGACTTATGAATATGCAACACCTGCACTGCTCGGTTTAGCTGTGGGGATTTATGGTTTAACCCAAGCTATTCTACAGATTCCATTTAGTCTGATTGCTGACCGTTATAGTCGGAAGCCTTTGGTGGTTTTTGGGCTGCTTCTGTTTGCATTGGGCGGTGCAATTGCGGCAATGTCAGACACTATTTATGGGGTGATTATTGGTCGTGCTATTGCCGGTGGTGGTGCTGTTTCTGCTGTGGTGATGGCGCTCCTCGCCGATGTGACCCGTGAAGAAAACCGCATGAAAGCCATGGCAACCATGGGGATGAGTATCGGGGTTTCTTTTGCTGTAGCCTTTAGTTTGGGGCCGTGGCTTACCGGTTTAGTGGGTATTTCAGGTTTGTTTTGGGTAACGACGATCATGGGCCTGGCCGCCATTTCAATGTTGCTGTTGGTTCCAAAAGTTACCCGCCACCATCGAAATTTTGATCAAGGTTATTTGGCTCAGCTCAAACAAGTTTTAAAAATGGGTGATCTGAACCGTCTGCATGTATCAGTGTTTAGCTTACATTTATTGCTGACAGCAATGTTTATTTATGTCCCATCACAGTTGATTGATTTTGCCAAAATTCCACTCAATTCGCATGGTTGGGTGTACTTGCCATTGTTGGTGATTAGCCTGTTTTTTGCTTTCCCAAGTATTGTATTGGCTGAAAAATACCGCAAGATGCGCGGCATCTTTTTAACTGCGATTGGCGGTATTATTTTAGGCCTAGGCATTCTAATTTTTGGTTTTGAGTCAAAGTATATTTTGCTCACGGGTTTGGGCTTATTCTTTATTGCTTTTAATGTTATGGAGGCGTTGTTGCCCTCATGGTTATCGAAAGCCGCACCAATTCAGTCTAAAGCCACCGCGATGGGCGTAAATGCCAGCAGCCAGTTTTTAGGCGCTTTTTTTGGTGGCGTTACAGGTGGACAATTATTGTTATTAAACAATACTGCTTTGGGCTGGAGTATTCTGACTGGACTTGCCATTATTTGGTTATTGATTAGTTTTGGTTTGGCGCAGCCACGCTATTTATCTTCGATGGTGCTACGTTTACCTGAACATAAACAAACAGATGAATGGACTTCCCAACTTTTAGCGATTCGTGGTATTGAAGAGGTCGTGGTGATGTCTGATCAGCAAGTGGCGTATGTCAAGGTCGATAAGCAGCAAATAGATGATGCGACGCGACAAGATTTAACGCAGTTGTTAGGGAAAGAGGTAGCCATTTAAGCATAACTCTTATAAAGTAAATAATAGAAATAGATAGGAAGTAAACATCAGATGCGCGGTGTAAATAAAGTTATTTTAGTGGGCACATTAGGCCGAGATCCAGAGACGAAAACTTTTCCAAATGGTGGTTCGTTGACTCAGTTTTCAATTGCAACCAGCGACTCTTGGACAGATAAAAGTACAGGTGAGCGTAAAGAGCAAACTGAATGGCACCGTATTGTGTTACACAACCGTCTAGGTGAAATTGCGCAACAATACCTGCGCAAAGGCTCAAAAGTGTATATTGAAGGTTCATTGCGCACGCGTCAGTGGACAGACCAAAATGGTCAAGAGCGTTACACCACAGAAATCCGTGGTGAGCAAATGCAGATGCTAGACAACAACCGTCAGCAAGGTGAGCAAATGCAAGGCGGAAATGATGGTTATGCACAACCACGTTTCAACAATAACCAAGGTGGAGGTTATAACAATAACAACCAAGGCGGTTATGGTGGCAATCAAGGTGGTAACAACCAACAAGGTGGTTATGCGAACAATAACCCAAGTGGTTTTGCACCAAAAGCAGCACCTCAGTCTGCGCCTGCAACAGCACCAGCGGATATGGATGATGACCTTCCGTTCTAACTGGTATCAGGTATAAACCTTGTACAAAGTGATCAAAAAGAACTTGATTGATATCAAGTTCTTTTTTTATGTGCAGAGAAACTCAGATATTTTGGATAAGGCACTTTGTTTATTTTAAAGGGCTTAAAAATTGAAATTAAGACAATCAAAAAGCGAAGCCTCTGGATGGATGTGTTGTGGAACAGGCTTTATCGGCTATACCGTTTTTATATTCTTTTTGCTCTCAGAAAGAACACATGGCATCCATTATTCTGAAAATCTTGCTTTATTTAATCAAAATATACTGTATTTTTTGGCCTTTCTCTTAGTTACGTTATCTATAGGGAAAAAGCGTCTATTTACAGATGGGCATGGAAATAGCCCCGTATGGGTGGATAGGTATGTTGCCCCATTTGTATTTTTTTTATTAGGTGTCATATTCCCTGCGATGTTTTTTATTCTGATAATTAAATAAGTTAAAGTGATCATTTAATATCGTAGATCTTGTATCAATGAATTTATACAGGCGCATTTTCAAGGGCTTTTCTGTTGTGGCTGTGCCTGCATTAAAGTGTCTTCATTGGAAACTCACAGTTAAATAGTGGTTTTTTATACTGTATTTTATTTTCTAAATATTGATCTGATAATTTAATTGTAATTCATCAGCATTTTTACCTCTAATTCCCCAGTTTTCTTTTGGGGTTTCAAATATTGTGATTTCAATATCATTGAAATCAATTCCACATAAATCATTAATGTTTTGAAATAGTGTGTTAATGAGGGCTTTTTTTGCTTCTTTTGTCCTGCCCTCAAACATAGAGATTTCGATAATGATGTAAGATTCTGTACGGTCTGATGGGTAAATAAAATGTTCTGATTCTAATGAAATGAAACGTTGAAATTTTTTTTCTATGGGATATTTCAGTGTTTTGGTTAACGCTTGGTGAATGGCAATACTTAGATGATCTCGATGTCTTTTTATGGTTTTATTTAAAGCATAGATTTTAATTTGGGCCATGACTTTCTCTATATTTTAAAATGAAATTAATGGGGATAGATCATCATTCATCTTAACAGAGTGTATGCAAATTCATTTGAAAAAGATCATTGTTAGTTTGTACGCATTTAAGATGAACGGATTGAAAACCCACCATCGAATAGTGGGTTTTGGTCGCAAATTTTATTTTTTCAGTGAAACCCACATTGTAATTGTGGCACGAAAAACCAGTTCTTGAGCAGTGTTTTTAACTTCAACATTGACCACATAATCACTGCCTTCATTCCAAACAAAATTGGACTGTGCTGGTGTTGCCACTGCGACTAAATCAGTCGATGCTTTCTGTATATATTCGACTTGCATGCCTTTTGGAATCCAGCGGTGCGTATTGGGTACGGTCACATCGGTCATGGTGCCTCCGGCGAGTTCTGCCATATTACACATCGCAATGGCATGCACAGTACCAATATGATTCAACACAGCACGGTGTTTTTTTATGCTCACTTCGCAGTAGTCTGGGCGCAGTTGTTCGAATAATGGGGAGATACTGCTGAAATAAGGCGCCTTTAAACACAGCAGTTTTGAAAATGTCCATTTCCCAGCAGGTTTGGCTTCTAGGGTTTTCCATATTTTTAAGGCTTGACTCATGGTGATGTCCTTCATGCATTATTTGAAGAATAATATTCTCATACAGAATATTATTCTGTATTTGGCTGATTTGACGACTCTTCTACACAAAAGAGCGAGTCTTGATTTATGATGAGCACAGTAAAAAAGGAATGATGATGCAAAACATAGCCTTACTTGAACGAATTTATCCTGGTCGACGTGCGGAGCTTAAACGTCAGATTTTAAATTGTGCTTTACAACAGTTTATTCAGCAGGGTATCGAAAGCACGACCATAGAGATGATTCGAGATGCTGCTGAGACCAGTGTTGGGGCGATTTATCATCATTTTAAACATAAAGAAGGCATCGTTTCGGCTTTATATATTTCGGCTTTAAAGGATCAAGCGACTCAACGTATGCAAGCTTTGCAACAGAGTCAAAACCTTAAACATGGACTGTATGCCGTTATTCATAGTTATCTGGACTGGGTAGAGCAGTATCCTGATTTTGCACGATTTTTATATGCAGCCAGTTACAGTGTGCAGCAAGGGATACATGCCGAAACGTTAAAGCAGGAAAACTTACAGCGTAATTTGCAATTAGGTCAGTGGCTGGCTCTTCAGCCTGATGCCGAGTACATGATTGCTGTGCCAGTTGAACTTCGCCTTTCTCTGATGATTGGACCAACAGAAAGCTACTGCCGTGCTTGGTTATCTGGTCGAGTAAGCCCTTTACCTACAGATTATGCAAACGTTTTAGCTCAAGCAGCATGGCAGTCTTTAAACGCATTTCAGATGTAAAACTTGATAGTGACAACTGTGACAAGGGTAAAACTTAACGAGGGTTTTCTAATCTAAAAAACCGATAAATTTCATAAAAACTTACTGTTTCACCAATTTTTAATTTGCACGTATTCTAGCTTCATTACTTAAGCACATCCATTCATTTTTGAGGAAAAATACATGAGTTTAATCAATACTGAAGTTAAAGCGTTTAATGCAACAGCGTACCAAAATGGTGAATTTATTGAGTTGTCTGAACAAAACCTTAAAGGTAAATGGTCTGTTGTATTTTTCTATCCTGCTGACTTTACCTTTGTTTGTCCAACCGAATTAGGCGATTTAGCCGATCATTATGCTGAATTCCAAAAATTGGGTGTGGAAATTTATGGTGTATCTACAGATACTCATTTTACCCATAAAGCATGGCATGACACTTCAGATGTGATTGGTAAAATCCAATATCCATTGATTGGGGATCCGACTTGGACATTGTCTAAAAACTTTCAAGTACTGATTGAATCTGATGGTTTGGCTGATCGTGGTACATTTGTGATTGATCCCGAAGGAAAAATCCAAATTATTGAAATTAATGCAGGCGGTATTGGCCGCGATGCTTCTGAATTGTTACGCAAAGTGAAAGCTGCGCAATATGTACATGCGCATCCAGGTGAAGTATGTCCTGCAAAATGGAAAGAAGGTGAAGCGACGTTGGCTCCTTCAATTGATTTGGTCGGTAAAATCTAAGTAGATCGAATGATACAAGGTCGTGCATCGTTCCAATCTATTGGAACGATGCACATAAAAAATCAGCCCAGTGGCTGATTTTTTTATAGTGAGTACGGTTATTTTTTAAAGGTGATAGCCTTTACTGTTGGTGGCAAAGTCGCGTAGGCCTTGAATCAAATGTTCAATCAGTTTTTCCATGACCAAGCGCTGTCCTTTGCGTGAAGCATAGACCAGTTGTACGGTGCCAATATTGGAACACCAGTCAGGTAAAATATGAACCAAGCGACCAGTTGTAATGTCATCTTCTACGGTTAAGTAGGGCAGATTGGCAATGCCTAAACCATCTAAGGCTGAATAATAAATGCCTGCTACGTCATTACTTTTTATCCGTGGTGTCAAAGGAATGACGATTTGTTCTTGGGTCTCAATATGATGTAATAGCCACTGATATTGGTTCTTTTGTACCCCAAGCGCGAGGGTTGGGAAATCATTCAATTCTGTCGCAAATTGAATGTTGCGTCCTTGTAGAAGTTCAGGGCTGGCAACTAGGCAATGTGTAGTTCTTACGACATCACGTACCACAATGCTGGAGTCTTCATTGGCTGTGAAATTGGTACGAATCGCCAGATCAATATCATCATGTAGGACATCCACACGACGACTGGTGAGCTCCATTTCAACTTGAACTTTGGGATATTGTTTTAGAAACTGATTGAGCAAACTGCGAATTTGATAGCGCATCATGACCGAAGGGCAACTCAGTTTGATTAAACCCTGAGGTTCGCTTTTCTGTTTCAGTAAAACGTTGTTGGCAGTTTCAACTTGCTGAATAATTTGTTGGCATTCATCAAATAATTCCTGACCCAAAGGTGTCACTTTAAAGTGACGGGTTGAGCGTTGAATGAGATTCACATTATATTTAGCTTCAAGGTCTAAAATGCGGCGACTGAGCTTCGATTTGGTGATATTTGAGGCCTCACTTGCGGCACTAAACCCCCCGTGTTTGACCACAAGATAGAAATAATAATAGTCGTCAAATGAATGCATGATGTGTTTAAGCCTGTATAGATTTACGACATATCGCAGTCTGTTATGAATGTCTTACACTGTATCATTGCGGATGGGTAAGCACGACGAAAAAGTGATCTGAAGATCTAATGCTGGCCTGTTCAGTTTTCTTGTCATGAGCCCCTTAATTTTTGAGTCCGTAAAAAAGTATCTTGCAACATAGCGTGTTTCACTGCAGAACTTGCCAGATTCCTTTGATGCGGAAATAGATCGCAGGACGCTGACTTGTTTAAACTGTTTTTGCCTTGAATCGTGCCAGATAAAAGTTCTACCTATCAAATAACATGATGAATTTAAAAATAAAATGCCAATCAATTTCTGAACTGATTGGCATTAATCCAAAGATCGCTTCTTCGCTCAGCAGATTATTTGCTCGCTGTATTTTTACTATAACTTTGAATCAGGTTTTTATAGTCTGGGATGTGTGCTGCAAAAAGAGCGCCTAAGCCTTCAATATCATTACGCCAGTCACGGTGTAATTCACAAGCTGCACCAAACCAAGACATTAGTTGAGCACCAGCTTGTGACATACGATCCCATGCGGCATCACGCGTGATGGGGTTAAATGTTCCTGAAGCATCAGTGATGATAAATACTTCAAATTCTTCTTCAAGTGCTGAAAGTGCAGGGAATGCCACACAAACCTCTGTCACCACACCTGCAATGATTAACTGTTTTTTACCTGTTGCTTTGACTGCTTTGACAAAGTCTTCATTGTCCCATGCGTTGATTTGTCCTGGACGTGCAATATAAGGAGCATCTGGAAACATATCGACCAATTCTGGGACTAAAGGTCCGTTTGGACCATCTTCAAAGCTGGTGGTTAAAATGGTGGGAAGATTAAAATATTTTGCTGCTGCGGCAAGGGCAAGCACATTGTTTTTAAATTTATCAGGGTCAATATCACGGACCAATGACAGCAAACCTGCTTGATGGTCAACTAACAGCACGGCTGCATTATCTTTGTCTAAACGAATATATGGCTGAGTCATTTTTCTATCCTCTGTGTGGTTATCTATAAAACCGAAAAGCCAAAGATCTGTTTATTTTCGCTTCTCGATTTAGCACCATCCTAGTGATGAAAATGGGACAATAAAATAAGCCAAACGAGATGCTTAATCTTAAAAATAGGAAAATTTGAGCAAAAATATGCCATCACAATAAAAGATGGCTTTGTTTTTCAAATGGTTTTTATAAAAGCAGGATGGTTCTAATGATATTGTCCTACTGGTGTGATTGTGTGTATTGGCACAGAGCTATAAGTGAACTGAGGAAAGGGGTAGTATAGATTGCTATTCATCCTATCCATATAGGAGTTCCAAGATGAAAAAAGTAATAGGTGTATATCGCAATCAAAACATGCATTGGGTCGGTGACGGTTTTCCAGTTAAAAACCTGTTTTCATACGACCGTTTAGGCCAAGCCATTAGTCCGTTCTTACTGTTGGACTATGCTGCACCATACAAATTTGATCCGACTACGACTCAACGTGGTGTGGGTTCACATCCACACCGTGGTTTTGAAACCGTTACTATTGCATATAGTGGCGAAGTCACACATAAAGACTCGAGTGGTGGTGGCGGTACGATTAACACAGGTGATGTACAGTGGATGACCGCAGGTGCAGGTGTGGTGCATGAAGAGTTTCATTCACCTGCCTTTGCTGAACATGGTGGTCTGTTTGAAATGGTGCAACTTTGGGTGAATTTGCCAGCCAAAGATAAAATGACTACGCCACGTTACCAAGCTTTGACTGTTGCGGAAATTCCACGGATTGAAATGGATGATAATGCAGGACATATCCGTGTTATTGCAGGTGAATTTGGCGGTCATCATGGTCCAGCGCAAACTTTCAGCCCAGTCAATGTATGGGATGGAGAACTCAAAGCAGACTACGAAACTTTTGTGCATGTTCCTGTGACTCATAACACCATTGTGGTTGTGCTCAGTGGTGAAGTGCTGATTAATGGCACACAAAAAGTGGTGGATAATTCAATTGTGATGTTCGCTCAAGATGGCGAAGCTGCAATCCAGTTTCAAGCACTCACAGACACTAAATTTTTGGTGTTGACGGGTGAGCCACTCAACGAGCCTATCCAAGGTTATGGTCCGTTTGTGATGAATAGCAAAGAGGAAATAGTGCAGGCTTTTGATGATTTTAATCGTGGAAAGTTTGGTGAAATTCCAGTTGCTGTGGTGGACTAAGCACTGACTGTCTAAAAGAAGAAATCCCTACTCGGTCAAGAGTAGGGATTTTTTATGCGCTGTATCTTTCTAGTTTTAGCTCGTTTTGCATAGTTACCTAGGCAATATTATGTGATGTAGTTATCATTTTTATGTGGGGCGTATCTTAGCGTCTTTTGCGGATGTTGTAAAACATCTATTTTAAAAATAGTTAATTTATATCTATTGTTTTTAAACAACTTAAATTTTAATTTGGAACAAGATTCAGAAAAGCATAAATTTGTTTACATGCATCTTTTTAGTGTAATGAAATGTAATTTCAGCTGATTGTGTATTTTAGACAAGGTGCATGAAAAGATGTGATTCTGGTATTTTTTAATAGCCCTATTTTTTCGACATTGGGTCATAATTTCAGTCAATATAAGTCAGATTGACGGATCATAATTTTGGATATTGCAGTTATTGGTAGCGGCATGGCTGGTCTTGCTACCGCAAGAATTCTGAAGGATGCAGGGCATAATATTACTATTTTCGAAGCGCTGACTGGGCGTGGTATGGATAGCCACAGTACAGAATTTGAAGGTGGTTTGATTGATGCCCCCTTACGTGTCATGAACCCGCACTTATGGAAAAATACCTTGAGTCTTGCGACTTATTTGGGCATTAAAACCTATCCTGTGCGTACCTATATGGCATGTAGTTGGCTGTTTGAAGATCGTACTGAAACGTGGTTAACCACGACGCGAAGTCGCATCGGCAATTTTCCAATTATTAATAATCGCAAAGGTCTCCAACAGTATGGATGGCGTTTGGTTAAAGGCATGTTGCAACTTAAAACTGCGATTGCTAAGTTCTTCAAATCTAAAGATCAAGACATGACTTTGGCTGAGTTTATTAATCAGCATGAGATTGAAGAAGTATTTTGGCATGGTGCAGTTATGCCAGTGCTTTATACCATTTGTACCTGCAATCCAAAAACCATTGGTGAATGGCCTGCCAAACCATTGTTGATCTTTTTACGTCAATTGACCGATGGCGATGCTTTACTACGTCTACAAGGCGGAACCCCAGCTTTGGTGGATAAGTTGATTGAAAATATCAATATTCAAAGTGGCTCGGCCATTACCAAAGTTACAGAGCAAGCTGAAAAGGTTTTGGTAGAAAATAACAAGGGCGAACAGCAATTATTTGATCGTGTGGTGGTTGCAACCCCAACGACCAAAATTGAAGAATTTTTAGATTCTGCACAATTTGTCGATGATATTGCATTGTTAAGACAATTCCGTTTTGAGCAAGGTCAACTGGTCATTCATACCGATTCTTCTGTGATGCCACCAAAGCGTAAAGATTGGTCAGTGCTCAGTTATATGATGGATCGTAAGTTTACTCGTCAACAGTTCACAGTCTGGCTTAACTCAGTAGAACCAAGTCTGGTCGGTAAAAATGCGGTGTTCCAAACGTGGCAGCCCGTGACGGAGATTGATCCGAAAAAAGTGATTTCAACCGTAACCTTAACTCGCGCCGTGGTGGATTCAAAAACCGTCGCGCTGAATAAAGAATTACAACAGCGTCATAAAATGGCAAACCGAAAAGTCTTTTTCTGTGGTTCATGGTCGTGTGATGGTTTACCGATTTTAGAATCAGCAGTGACCTCTGCAATGCATATTGCAGAAATTTTTGGTGCACCATTGCCGTTTGTAGGATTAAAACCTAAAGTTGAGGTTGCCCCACAACTCGGCTACTAAAGCATGAAATGGCTCCAAACTTTACAGCAATATTTTCCGAAGCATAAGTATGCAATTGATGCCAAACAATTGGGAGATCACGCTGTACTGGCTTGGAGCAATCTCGGCTATTGGGAGGATGGTCAATCATCTTACCCTGAGGCTGGCCAAGCTTTGGCCATGCGCCTTGCAGATCGGTTACAGCTAGATGCCAATGATCGGGTTTTGGATTTGGGCTGTGGGCAGGGTGCGAGCCTATTGCTGTGGCGACAGCATTACCATGTTCAGCAACTTTGCGCGGTTGAATTACAAGTCGAATGTGTGCAGCGCATACGACACACTTTAAATTCAAATATACAGATCATCCAAAATTCTTTTTTAAATTTAAATTCAAAGACATTCTCTAGACCTTTTGATGTGGTGCTGTGTCTGGATGCTGCTTATCACTGTGATTTAAATTTATTCCTGCGATCCACCCATTCTATTTTAAATTCAAACGGTCGGATTGGATTTCATTATCTGATGCTAAGCGATGCATTTTTGAATTTAAATCGTTTTGAGAGGCTTCAACTGAAAATGCTGTTAAAAGCTGCGGACGTTCATTTAGGTCATCTTCAATTAGAAGCAGACTTGATGCACAGCATTCAAGCACAGGGTTATCAGCAGATTGAAATTGAGGATATATCTGATGCAGTATTCTCAGGTTTTTCAAATTATTATCATGAGCACTTGGCGCAAAATGTAGTTAAAAACTTGGATGATTTGAAAATTCAAATGACAGCTAAACTTTGTCAAAAATTATTTGAACAGGGCATCGTGCGCTATGCTCAAATTACAGCAATTAAAGATATTTAAAACGAAATAAAAACCTAAAGGCTATAAACAACAAAGCCTCACTAAAAAGCGAGGCTAAGTATAAAATGGTGCCGGCACACGGATTCGAACTGTGGACCTACTGATTACAAGTCAGTTGCTCTACCAACTGAGCTATGCCGGCAACGTGGAAAGAATAATAGCGGATTTTGTTGAAAACGCAAGCCAAAAAGTGAGCGATTGAAATACACATCATCTTTTGTACAAACTTCACCCACCATCGGGTGGGTGAATGTTCAGAATAAAGCAGTAAGCTAGAATGAAACTGTTTTTTTAAAAAGCGTTAAGTGAGTACATGGAACTTATTTGCTCCTTAAAATTTGATCGAGGTCTTGGGCACATTCTTCCAACGTAAAAGCCATATCGAGTTGCATTTGAGGTTTGAGTTCATTGGCCAGCGTTCTCCATTGTTCAATCAGACGAATTGCTTTTTGAATTTTGTGTTTGTTGACATCCTTTGCAAGGGTTGGGGTATAACCGCCTCGTTTAGCGTTTTTAATTTGTTTGACATAATTGGTGCTGTTATTCATTCCGACTCCCGAATAGCAGTTTTATTGGTCAATTTCGTGTTTCGCTAGTTTTATACCGCAAATTCATTGTGCTTGATGAACATTGCATCTAGATGATAAGTGATGATTTATTTTTAACCTCCCTGCTTATTTGTTTTAGCCCAACTTTCAGTTAGGTTCAAGCATTTATTCTTTAATGAATCTTTATTTTTGTGGTGAAATTTCTCCTAATGGCTAAAGCTTGTGTTTCATAAAGCAGACTTTATGCCAAGTTGAATGTGCAACTTATATCTGCATAAAAAGAGCCTTAACCTGAATGAAGAGCGTCACACTTGTGCTAAAAGACGAGGGGTGAAATGAGCAGAAATGCAAAAGGAATGTATAGATTGAAAGGGATGAGTTGGAATTCAGTTTATTCTTTACATGTGGATTAGGGTTTTAAATCTCTATGGATAGAGGCTGAGCACCATTTTTTGAATGTTATGTAGTGCTCAGTGTTTTATGATGTGATACTCAGTGTCGCGTTCATCCTATGCAGGATTAATGATGGTGATGATGGTGTCCGTGCTTATGTTCATGCTCATCATAATCTTGTCGTATACAGCAGCCTGCAACATATTGGCTGCTTCCATCTGTATAGAATTCTTCTTTCCACACGGGCACTTCGTGCTTAACACGTTCAACAGCTTCTTCACAGGCTTGAAATGCTTCTCTGCGATGTGGAGCATAAGCAACCGCAATAATTGCTTTATCTCCAATATCTAACTTGCCAATACGGTGCACAACGCGAACATAGTACAGACCATATTTTTCTTGTATTTCCTGTTCAATGGCTCGAATCATCTTCTCTGCAACAGGAGCATAGGCGGTATATTTTAAAGCCTGAACCGCTCGCCCTTCATGATGATTGCGGACGGTTCCGATAAAAATCCCAGTTCCACCACATTCAGGAAAAGCCTGAATTGTATCAAAATGATTTAAATCAAGAGCTGTGTCTTGAATACGTGGAAACACAAACATATTAGCCTCCTGCGACTGGCGAAAGTAAAACCAAAGTACAGTCTTGAGTCAAGACTGTTTGACGAGGAATAATGTCTTCACCTATAGCACAGGCACAGCGTTCTATCATGTCAGCCGCAGATGGATAGTGTGTTTTAATTTGGTTTAATATATCCGTAACTAAACTGTTTGATGCACAGTTCAAGTTTAGATCAGCAGGCAGGTGTTTTTCGATGGCACCGTAAGCTTCGATTTTAATATGAATGTCCTGCATGATGAGTTCCGTTTAATGGGTTCAAAACAATTTGTGATTCAGTCGTTTTCAATAGGTCTGGATGCACTTTAGCACTATTCAATTCGCTCCTCAAAATCTCAAAGGTCATTGTCTTCAGATGGATTCATATTCGACTTTTTGCTTCAAATTTGCTATTTCAGAATGACCGCCTGAATTGAGTCACTCAGCGTCATTTTATGCCACTTTTCTGGTAGGCCTGCACTTCTTCAAACGAATTTAAGCTATGAAAAGTTGAATGCTGATTTTGAATATTCACTCTTTGAGGGCATAGATTTGCAAAACATTGTTTTAAGCTAAGCTGTTGGCGCTCTAAATGCTGATTGAATGTATCGAGACTGCTGCGTTTCAATAAACAAAAAGGATAAAGTGCTTGCCCATTGAACGCGACGTAAGCAACGGAAGATAAAGGATGGTGTTTGAGTGCTTGATGCAGCTGAAGCAGGATGTCTTGTGGAATTTCGGTAATGTCGCATGGAACACATAAAATATAATCAGATTGAACATATGACCATGCACTTTTCATGCCGACTAAGGGGCCTAAGAAACCATCTGTATCATCTTTGAAATAGCGAATATCAGGAATTAACGCCAGATAGCTGGCATAGTCACAATGGCTATTGATCCAAACTTCCTGAACTTTGTCCTGAAAAGCTTTATATATTTTTAACAGTTGAATGTCGTGATCAAAGCATTGCAGGAGCTTGTTGACGCCATTCATACGTGTGGCTTGTCCACCAGCTAAGATGATCAAAGCTGTCGCTGGGTAAGGTTGCATTGCATGTACCTGATTTTCAAAATGAGAGAGTCTCTCTCATTTTGAAATCTTTTGTGCTGCGATGATGTGCAATCAAAGTTAAAGCTTTGATTGTCATTATGCATCGGCAGCATTGTTATTGTTGGTTAGAGATAAAGACCATCAATCGACCTCATATCGAAATAAAATCAACATAGTCCATTGAAACGGGAGCATCGGCTCGGGCAGGAATTCGAACAATCACATTGGCCTGATTCAAATTGCTCAACATGTGTGATTGTTGCTTTCCGAGTTTGGCAACCGTCAATTGTCCATGTTCGTTCACATTTAACACCATACGTAACAACTGCTCGCGACTGTCTTGTTTTACGCTATCAGTGAAACGTGCTTTTTTCCATACAGGAGCAGGGGAGTCGATCCCTTGCAGTGCCGCCAATACTGTAGAAACATGTACGGCAAGGCAGGTCAGTACCGCCGCAGGATTGCCTGGTAAACCAATTAAGTAAGAGATATGGTTATCTGCTTGATATTCAGCAAAATATAATGGTTTTCCTGGTTTTTGTGCCACCTGCCAAAAGATTTCTTTTGCCCCTAAGGCCATAGAAACAGGACGAATCAGGTCATAATCTCCAACAGAAACGCCACCTGTGGTAATAACCAGATCATAACCATTCATTGCATTGGAAAGCGATTGAGAGAGTAGACTCTCATCATCAATCACATGTTCTAAATGCACATCTGTTAAACCTTGTTCGTTAAGCCATGCCAACATCATTGGGGCATTGGCATCAAAAACTTTAGATTCATTATCCAATTGGCTACTGACTTCATCCCCTGTAATCAGAACGGCAATTTTGGGTTGGCAGTAAACCTGTACATCCTGAACACCCGCCATACTGAGTGCAGCAATTAGGCCATTGCCTAAGCGTTGCCCTTTTTGTGCAAGCTGAGTTCCAATACTCAGTTCTTCGCCTTGGTAACGAATATCTGCACCTTTTTCTAAAGCTTGATTTAAAACAGCGAGATTATGGCTACGGGTGATAATTTCTTGTCGTGCTACGGTATCTGCTGAATGGGGGAGTTTGCCTCCAGTAAAAATACGAACAGTTTGTCCTGATTGTATTTCAATGTGCTCTGCAACACCTGCTCGAATTTCTCCAATGACCTCAAAACTTGTGCTCCCTGCAAGCAAGTCCTCAGAGCGAAGAGCGTAACCATCGACTGCGCTTTGGGTAAAGAGTGGCAGGGCAACCGTTGATTCTACATCTGCGGCTAAAACATGCCGATGCGCCTGTACTAAAGGTAAAGTCACGCAAGGTAGTGTTTTGACTGAACGATAATGCGCAAGGGCTTGATCAAGGGTAATTAAACCGACACCTGAACAACTCATTCATAACCTCCCGGATGAGGTAGATCACGGCAAACATCAAAAATATGAACCAATGCAGGTAGAATCGCAGCCATGGATTCACTGGCACCACCACGACTTCCCGGCAATGTGATGACCAATGAGCGGTCAATAAAACCTGCAACACCTCGAGACATTGCTGCATAAGGAGTGCGTTTTTGACCAAAAGCCCGTGCAGCTTCCATGAGTCCATTGAGCTCACGTTCTAGCAAAGGTTGTAAGGTATCGACCGTAATATCTCTTTTGCCAATTCCAGTTCCACCTACAGTAATCACGCAGGCATAGGATTGGGTCAGCTCTAAGACCAAATCTTTTAGCTGAGCTGCTTCGTCAGGTAAAACTTGATAATGAATAGGATCGAAACCTGCTTCGGTTAATGTATCTACGACTGAACGACCTGCTGTATCAGGTTTACGGCCTGCTGCAACTGTATCTGATAGTACCAAAACTGCTGCCGAGACTGGCTGGCGTAAATGGCGTTTGAAGTGTGATTTTCCACCTTTTTTCAGGTCTAATTTGCACTGTTGGATAATCAACTCATGTGGTTCACAATGCGGTTTAAGCATGTCATAAATGGTCAATCCAGCAAGACTGGCAGCAGTGAGTGCTTCCATTTCTACACCTGTGGGTCCAATGGTTTCAACTGTTGCTCGAATCACGACACGATCGGCCAAAAGCTCAAAGTCGACATCAGCACGGTAAATGGGTAGGGGATGACATAGTGGAATCAGTTCATCGGTGCGTTTTGCCGCTAAAATGCCTGCAATGCGTGCAGTTTTCAGCGCATCGCCTTTTTCAGTATTGCCATCGGCAAGAAGTTGTAAACAATGTGCTGGAGCAAGTAACTCAGCACTTGCTGTTGCCACTCGGTAGCTTTCTGGCTTCATGCCAACATTTTTCATAAAATATTCCGAAACATTAAGGAACCGACAGGCAGTTCAGCAGTTTGATCAGTAGACAACGTTTATGACGTATTTAGATAACACAAAAATAAATGCGGATATAGTCGAATGACTGTCGAACTCAAAATTAATCAACTTATTAACCACCTATGGCATGCATACTGATTTTGCGTGTTGGAGCCTGTTGATGTTCAATAAAGCCGGCTTTTTTATGCCATACCGCATTCAAAATATGAGTTTGCAATAAAGAAAGATCTGGTTGTTGAAGTAAATGCCGTAGCGGAGTGCCTGTATTGGCAAATAAACAGCTAAAAAGTTCGCCTGTCGCAGTCAATCTCAAACGATCACAACTCTGACAAAAAGGTTTGCTGATGGTGGAAATGATGCCTAGTTTATAATGCCCATTGAGTAAATAAAGCGTTGCAGGGTCATGTTGTCTGGCTTGTATTTCAACTTGAAAATGAGATTTAAGTTTTTGAATAATTTCATCTTCAGTAATCACCTTTTCTGCACGCCAGTGATCGGGTTGGTCTAAAGGCATATATTCAATAAAACGTAATTCAAATTTTTGTTGGTAGGCCCATTGGGTGAGTTCGACAATCTCATGATCATTCTTTCCTGCCACCAAGACACAGTTGAGTTTGATTGGGATACCTGCTTGTTGTGCCGCAGTAATTCCCCTTAACACAGGCTCAAGTGGGCGCTGGGTCATGTCTTTAAACGTATCTGGATGGATGCTGTCGAGGCTGATATTGAGATCATCTAAACCAGCTTGCTTTAGCCCTTGAGCATATTTTTGAAGATAAAAAGCATTGGTGGTCATAGAAATACGTTGTAGACCATGGGCTTTGAGGTGATTTAAATCATGAATAAAATTGACAATACCTTGGCGCATTAACGGTTCGCCACCTGTAAGGCGAATGTGTCGAATACCCAGACGCACCATAACCGCACAAAATTGTAAAAGCTCTTCAAAATTCAAGATATCTTTTTTAGCCAACCACTCTGGGGTGTCTGGCATGCAATAACTACAACGAAAATTACAACGATCGGTCAGTGAAATTCTGAGTTTATGTTTATGACGGCCGAACTGATCGACCAACTGTGACAGTCTGCTCATGCCAAGAGCGGGTGTTACTGTTGTTGTAGTCGAACCATCCATAGTTACTCCACGGGTATAAACACACCTTTGGGTTGTGATCAGAAGAGTATGAAATGTTTTATTTTAAATATCAAACAAACGATAGAGTGAATTAAATTTTATCCTATTTTCAATAACTTGAGTGGTTTCCTCTAAATGGAGCTACATGTGAGAGAGGGTGTTTGTAATAAATAGAGTGTTGAAATTTAATCCTAAAAGGGGGATATTTTTTATCAAAAGTGTTGTTCAGGGTTGTGCCACACAAGTCAAAGAGTTTTTAAAAGTGCAGGAAAACGGCATCAATAGATAACACGTCCAAGCAATTCGCAAATGATATGAGCAAGTCATTTTTATAGTTTAGAAAATGGATAGAGGACGGTCAGATGGAAAATGTTGAAAACAAAAAGCATGACGATGAGCAGACGAATTATGCACGAATAGAGCCGTATAACAATCCTGCGGGTGGCTGGGGAGCACTATTAAGTGTAGCCCGAAATTTAAAACGACAAGAGGTCTTCAAAAAAGGCGCCATTACACTTCTCAATATTAACCAACCGGCAGGCTTTGACTGTCCTGGCTGTGCATGGCCTGAAAAGAAAGATGCACATGCCTTTAACTTTTGTGAAAATGGGGCGAAGGCGGTTGCTTTTGAAGCCACATCCAAGCGTGTTACGCCTGATTTTTTTGCCACACATACGGTCAGTTGGCTTTCAGAACAAAGTGATTTTTTCCTTGAAGATTCAGGTCGTCTAACTGACCCAATGCGTTATGACCCTGTTTCTGACAAATATATTCCAATTTCTTGGGATGAAGCTTTTGCCTTGATTGCAAAACATCTACATGCTTTAGACAACCCAGATCAAGCAGCGTTTTATACTTCGGGTCGTGCCAGTAATGAAGCCGCGTTCCTGTATCAGCTCTTTGTTCGTGCTTATGGCACCAATAATTTCCCTGACTGTTCGAACATGTGCCATGAAACCACCAGTGTTGGCTTATTGCACTCGATCGGACTCGGTAAGGGCACTGTCACATTGGAAGACTTTGATATCGCCGATGCGATTTTTAGCTTTGGACATAATCCGGGCACCAACCATCCGCGTATGCTCGGGACTTTACGTGAAGTGTCGCGACGTGGTGGCAATATTGTGGCCATTAACCCCTTAAAAGAACGCGGTTTAGAACGTTTCCAAGACCCTCAAGCGCCTGTTGAAATGATGACCAATGGCAGTACACCCATTAGTCGTTATTATTTCCAACCTAAAGTGGGAGGTGATTATGCGCTCATGTTCGGCATGTTGAAACATTTACGTGAGTGGGACATTCAAGCACTGGCAGCTGGGAAAAAGAGCGTTTTTGATCGTTCTTTTATCGAAATGAATACGGTTGGTTTTGATGCCATGATGGCAGAAGTAGATCGAACGCCATGGTCTGATATTCATGCTCATACGGGACTTAGCCCTGAGCACTTAGAATCTTTAGCTAAAATGTATTTGGATGCGAAAACGGCCATTTTCTGTTGGGGTATGGGGATTACCCAACATCGACACGGGACTGCGAATGTTCACATGCTTGCAAACCTAATGTTAGCAAGAGGGCATATTGGTCGATCTGGCGCAGGTCTAGCACCGATTCGTGGTCACAGTAATGTGCAAGGTGACCGAACTATGGGGATTAATGAATTACCCAGCACAAAATTACTCGACAATATTGATCGTGTTTTTGGGATTAAATCGCCTCGTCATCATGGTTTTGGTGTGGTGGATACGATTAAGGCCATGTATGAAGGGGCGGTCAAAGTCTTTATTGGTTTAGGGGGAAATTTTGCTGTTGCAACACCAGATACACCCTATACCGAAGCAGGTTTGCGCCGTTGTAATTTAACGGTACAGATTGCTACCAAGCTCAATCGTAGTCATTTGGTCTGTGGTAAAGAGGCATTACTTCTACCTTGTCTGGGTCGTACCGAAATTGATATGCAACTGCATGGCGCGCAGGCCGTGAGTGTGGAAGATTCAATGAGTAATGTGCATCTATCTGCAGGGCGTAATGAACCTGCGTCCGAGAATCTTCTTTCAGAGCCTGACATTGTGGCGCGTATGGCAGCAGCCGTCTTGCCAGAGAGTGATATCAAGTGGCAATGGTATGTAGAAAGTTATGACCGTATTCGAGATTCGATTGAAGATGTCTTTGATGAATTCCACGATTTTAATGCTCGGGTCTATCAGCCGGGTGGTTTTCACTTAGAGCATCCTGCCAATCAGCATGTGTGGAATACGCCTGTTGGTAAGGCACAGTTTTTAATTACGCCACTGGCTGAAGTGTATGCCGATAAAGAGAATAAATACGCTGAACAATATACAGGAGCTAAAGTCTATACCTTGATGACCACGCGTTCTCATGACCAATACAACACCACCTTGTATGGACTCGATGACCGTTATCGTGGGGTATTTGGTCAGCGTCGTGTATTGTTTATGAATACTGATGATATTGCAGAAGCAGGTTTTATGGCCGACCAATGGGTAGATATTGAAAGTATCTACTCCGATGGGATTAAACGTGTGGTACAGAGCTTTCGCATCGTGCCATATAACATTCCACGAGGCAGTTTGGCGGCCTATTACCCAGAAACAAACCCACTGGTGGCACTCAGTAGCCATGATAAGTACGCCAAGATTCCTGCCTCGAAAAGTGTGCCTGTGATTTTACATGCTGGCTATGCACCTGAGCATTTTAATTTGGCACAAGAGGTTGATCCTGAGCACGCTAATGAAATTATGAATCGAGTGGGTTAGACCATAGCCAATGGAATGGCACTTATTTTATATGCTGTCATTTCAATCTTTTAAATGAAGTGCTTTGTAATATGGAAGATAAAAAACAGCATGGATATTGAGACAAAAATGTTGAATTCACAAGGGTATGAAACCGTTGAGATCCAGCGTTTAAATGAAAATAAAGCAGTAGAACAGTCGGATTTTGTGGTGCAAGAGTATCCTATTGCATTGGTTTATAACGGTATTTCTCATGCGGTGATGATGGCAACACCAGCAGATGTTGAAGTGTTTGCGAAAGGATTTAGTTTGTCAGAAGGTATTTTGAGTAGTTTAAAAGAATTATATACACTGGATGTTCAAGATACCCAGTTTGGGATTCAGGTCGAGATGGATATTTCTACTCGCGCCTTTATGATGCTGAAACAACATCGACGCATGATGGTGGGGCGAACAGGCTGTGGACTCTGCGGTATTGAAAGTTTGCAACAGCTACATTTGAATCTGCCAAAAATTACCACTGTCGTTTCAGATGTATGGCTGACGCAAATCCCTTATGCAATTTCACAACTGAATATTCGCCAAAAAATTACCCAAATGACGGGTGGGGCACATGCGGCGGCATGGGTTGAGGCGGGGGAAATTGTGGCGCTATTTGAGGATGTCGGACGGCACAATGCTTTAGATAAGTTACTGGGATATATGGCGCAAAATCATCATGACGTGCGTCAGGGTTTTGTGGTCATGACCAGTCGGGCAAGTTATGAACTCATTCGTAAATGTGCTCAACTCAATATTGGTTTATTGGCGTGTATTTCAGCACCGACCTCAATGGCCATAGAAATGGCTAAAAGATCTGGGTTGCAGTTGGCAAGTTTTTGTCGTGGGGATGGTTTTGTTTTATATACTTAAGCTGAATCTGAGAGAAAATACCTTACAGAGGCTATGCGGAGGCATTCGCTACACTGTTTGAGGTTGAATCATATTGTATATATTTTTTTAAATAATATTAAAGGCTTATTGGTATTTGTCGAGTTGGTGGTTGCTCAGTATTTTTGCGCTTGGATGATCTCTAACTTATCCCGAAAGCCTCGTGTGCTAAAAATCACACAGGTCGAATTGAAACGTGATTGAAATCTATTTCAAACCCAGGGCAAGATGACGTAAGTTAGCCTTATATCAAGATTTATTTCGAACAGACCTTAACTTTATGTTGTAAAGTTAACTTTTATAGAAAATAAAATGGTTTGTCTTTAAGTTAGATTTATTTTTTAAATCATAGCTATTTGTTTCAATGACTTATTTTTATTTGAGTGACAGTGATGCATGATGCCAAATTAAAATTACAGCTTAGAATTTTATGGGATGAAGAAATTGCCATAGGCCCAGGCAAGGCTCAACTTTTAGAAGCAATTCAACGTACAGGTTCAATTTCACAAGCCGCAAAAAGTATGAATATGAGCTATCGCCGTGCATGGCAGTTGGTTGAAACCATGAATCATAGTTTTCAACAAGCCTTAGTGGAAACTCAAAAAGGAGGAACACATGGTGGTGGAGCTCATGTTACCAATTTTGGTGAAGCTATTTTAAGCCAATACCGACAGATGGAACAAAACGCACGTCATGTTATTGAGCATGACTTTCAAGCGATTGCCCAATTTCTTAAACAATAGTGGATAACATCCAACAATAATCTTGAGACAGCTGAATGTTTTTAACATGCAGCCGTCTAAAGATTATGAGGGTCAGATTGAATACAAGACCTTTGTCTGATCTGTCAGCTTATAAGCGCAATACTTATCACGTGATTAGAACCCTAACCATCTCGTTTGAATGATAAATAATCGTTGTCTGGAATTGACGTTGCATATATATCCATATATTTTTAAAAACATATCGGTCATTTTGTAATGTAAAAGGGGAAGATGGTGCTGCTAAACTTTAAGAAGAAAAGTATTCAAATGCTATTATGTTGTGGGCTTATTGTTGGTGTGCAAGCACACGCAGAGCAAGCCATTACTGTTTATGCTGCAGCCAGCTTAACCAATGCAATGACAGATTTAGATGCATTATTTGAAAAACAGAAGAACATCCAAGTCAAAACTTCTTATGCAGGATCGTCGACTTTAGCAAAACAAATTGAGGCGGGTGCACCAGCAGATGTATTTGTTTCTGCTGATGAACAATGGATGAATTATTTACAAAATAAAAAGCTCATTGAGCCAAATAAACGAGTGAATTTACTGGGTAATCGACTGGTTTTGATTTCACCTAAATCGAAACCTGTAAAAATTAAAATGGATAAAAGTTTTGATCCATCTACCGCATTTCAAGGCAAACTCTGTACAGGCGATACCAAAAGCGTCCCTGTGGGAAAATATGGCAAACAAGCACTGACATCGCTGGGCTGGTGGTCGAAACTGGAACCTCGTTTGGTTGAAACTGAAGATGTCAGAGCCGCACTTAACTTTGTGGCACGGGGTGAATGTCAGCTTGGGATTGTTTATGCGACAGATGCCGCGATCAGTAAAGATGTGACGGTCGTTGGCGTATTTCCGATCAATACCCATACTCCAATTATCTATCCTTTAGGCTTAGTCAAAAACAACCCAAACGCTGTAGCTTTTTATCAATTCTTACAAACGAAGCAGGCAAATGTAGTGTTTAAAAAGTATGGCTTTACTGTTTTATCGCCAGCGAAGTGATGATGCTTGCCTTATCCACTGAAGAAATTGAAGTACTCAAACTTTCCTGTCAGGTTGCTGCCACCTGTCTGGCCTTTAGCCTGATCCCTGCATTAGCGGTGGGTTGGGTGTTGGCACGTAAAGACTTTTTTGGTAAATCTTTATTTGAAACCTTGATTTTTTTGCCACTGGTTTTACCACCTGTTGTTCCAGGCTATTTACTTCTACAAGTCTTTGGAAGTAATGGTATTTTGGGGAGGTATCTGGAACCGTTTGGATTGAATTTTGCATTTAACTGGAAAGGCGCAGTTTTGGCTTCAGCCGTGATGGGCTTTCCACTCTTGGTTCAGTCGATTCGTTTGGCCATTGAACTGGTGGATCAACGTTTGGAAATGGCGGCCAAAACGTTAGGCGCTTCATCCTTCGGCACATTCTTTTATGTTACGTTGCCTCTGGCCAGTAGTGGGATATTGGTGGGGGCTATTTTGTGTTTTTGTCGCAGTCTGGGCGAGTTTGGTGCAACCATTACCTTTGTGGGCAATATTGCTGGAGAAACGCGAACTTTACCTTTAGCCATGTATAGTTTAATGCAACAACCTGATACCGAACCTGCGGTGTGGCGGCTGATTATATTGTCATTAACGGTGGCTTTTTTTGCTTTGTGGTTTGCCCAATGGTTTCATCGTTATCAGAAAAATAAGCGAGGGCATTAAGGCCATGATTGATTGTCATATTCGGCTCAATTTAGGCAAATTTGAACTCGAGCAAAGCTTTAAGTCCGAACAGAATGTAGTGGGTTTATTTGGAGCTTCGGGTTCAGGCAAAACCAGTATTTTGCATGCAATTGCAGGTTTAAATACACCAGTAAGTGGTTGGATTAAAATCAAAAATCAGACATGGTTTGATGCAGAACGTAAGATCAACTTGAAGCCACAGCAACGCCGTGTCGGTTTGGTGTTTCAGGATGCGCAATTATTTCCGCATATGAACGTCATGCAGAATTTATTGTTTGGTTATAAACGTATACAGCCTGACAGTCGACGCTTTGACCCAGATTATATTGTTGAATTACTTAAACTCAATCATTTGCTGAGTCGTATGCCAACCAAGTTATCGGGGGGCGAAAAGCAACGGGTAGCCTTAGGTCGAGCACTATTATATTCACCTAATTTATTGTTATTAGATGAGCCTTTATCTGCACTGGATGCAGCCCATAAACAAGAAATTATTCCTTTTTTTCAGAAAGCTCAGCAGGAAACTGCAATTCCAATGCTGTATGTTAGCCATGACATGGGCGAAATTAAACAACTTACCCAACAAGTTTGGCTGTTGTAGCATTGATGCAACGGCCTGATTAAGATAGGGGACCGTTGCGATTTGACTTACCAATCTACGCGTTTGAGTAATATGTCTTTATACATTTTAAAGTCACAGACTAAGCTAAAGAATGGTTGTTTAAACGTGGCTGGTTTATTATGTTCAAAAAAGAAATGACCGATCCACGCAAAACCATAGCCGACAACAGGCAGAGCCCACAGGACTTTTGGATTTTTAGTCATCGTTGCGATGGCAGCAACTCCAATCACGCACGTTGTTCCAACAAAGTGTAAACGTCGGCAAGTGGAATCTGCATGCTGTGAAAGGTAGAAAGGATAGAATTCTTTGAGGGTTTTATAACGCCCATCACTTCCAATCATTTGTACAGTAGGGTTCTGAACCCGAGTTGCAGAAAGCTCGGCGCTGTTCACGAGATCTTGTGTATTATTTTTAACTTGGGTTTGGGTATTCTGTAACATTTGCTCTTCCTTTAGTATTTACAAGATGTATTTTTAAATAGCATAGTGCGCATGGTCTTGAACGAATATGCTATTTCCAAGGAAGGAGTCGAGTGTAGTGTCGCAAAACCAAAGCCAAGTTTATGCCTGGGACGGGTGTATTTTGTATGTGACCCGCGAACACTTAAATAATGCCCATGCCCATTTTCCTGCGTTATTGCAAATTGGTCTAGGCACACCGTTTGCGATTACTTTGGGTCAACACGTTAGAAGTTATCACGATATTGTCGTTATGGCGCCGAATGTAAATCACAGCACCGACTCAGAAAACCAGCCTTATCTTGCTCTTCTGATTGACCCAGATCATGCGTTGTATCGTTACTTACATCCCTTGTTAAATGGGGAATCTTTTCGCTCTTTGCCTGCATCAAGTCTTGCGTCTTTCCATCCTCAGTTTCAGCAACTCATCGCAGGTCAGTTCAGTTTCGATCAGGCCAAACAGTTGGTTTTGGATATATTGTCTTGCTTAAATCCAAACACGTTACCGAGTTTGCCTTGGGATATTCGAGTGTTACAGAGCTGCCGCTATATTCAACAATGTGTTCCACAGCAGCACCCCACAGTGGCTGAAGTCGCTGCTCATGTAGGGTTATCTGAATCGAGGTTGATGCATTTATTTAGCCAGCAGTTGGGAATTTCGATGCGACGCTACATTCTATGGCTACGTATTCGCTATGCCATAAAGCTTTGGGCGGCAGGAAAGAGCTTAATTGAGATTGCATTGGGAGCGGGTTTTTCCGATCAGGCGCATTATACGCGAACCCTGCGTAGCATGGTCGATTTTGCCCCGTCTATGCTAAAAGCAAAGACCATTCTTGTGAGTGATACAATTTCAAATGAGGGAAAAACAAACTTGAGCAAGCATTTTATCACCCCTTGAAATAGCAGAATCATTCAAGACTTATAAGTGTGTATTAGAAACAATGCTTTTGTTTGGCGTTGATGGTCTGGAGGGATTAACAGTTTGTTACGGCTAAACTTTTCTTTGAGAGCGTCATACCAACATCATAGATAGATCAACATAGAGATATAAAAATGACAAATTTAAATGCGATAAAAAGTATAAAAGATGTTGTATCTGAAAAAGAGTGGGATGCGCGTTGTCAGCTTGCAGCGCTGTACCGCTTAATTGCACATTTTCGTATGACCGATTTAATTGATACTCATATTAGTTTACGCGTACCCGATGCAGACGGGCATTTTCTGATTAATCAATATGGTATTCCTTTTGAGAAAATGACAGCTTCACATTTGGTGAAAATTGATTATGCAGGCCATACTGTTGCTGATTATGATCAGGGAAAATTAGTCAATACGGCAGGCTTTGTAATTCACTCTGCTATTCATGATGCGCGACAAGATGTGCACTGTGTGATTCATACTCATACTGCAGATGGTATAGCTGTGTCTGCACAAAAGCAGGGTTTATTGCCTCTATCACAGCATGCGTTAAAGTTTTATAAAAAAGTAAGCTATCACGAATATGAAGGTGTGGCGTTATTAACCGAAGAGCGTGAACGTCTGGTTAAAGACTTAGGGCAAAATCGAGTCATGATTTTAAGAAATCATGGTTTGTTATCGACTGGTGATTCGGTTCAACGTGCTTTCCATGAAATTTACTTTCTTGAACGTGCTTGCCAAGCTCAGATTAAGGCGATGGTGGGTGGTGTGGAACTGCATCTTCCTTCTGAAACCGTGTGTCAGCACACGGCCCAACAGTTTGAAAGTGAAATGATTGAAATGGTGATGCTGAAAGCATGGAATGCAGCTCTGTCGCTGATTGAACATCAGCGAGATGAGTATTGCGTATAAGTCGGTTTTGACTCTAATGCATGATTTGATTTGATTTGATTTGATTTGATTTATTTGTACTTTGGATGTGATGAGATAATTATCATAAATTCATTGCTTTAGGATGTTTTTGTTCAATTGATCAGCTATTTTTAGCGATGGGTGATATACGGCTTAAAGCTGTTTTTATTCTAACAGTCTGTATTTGAAAATAGTTGTTCTTATACTTCATTGAGTTATTGTCTTATTCGCTATTTCTTGTCATAAAAAGATATTTTGTATTTTAGTTTAAATTGGGTTTTCTTATTCATATTCCTCAATAGCTACAGGATTTCAATAGATCTTGGTAGATATGATTAGACATAAAAAAGGCTTAAACCTTTACAGTTTAAGCCTTTCAGTACCCCGTCGGATGCTACGGGAAGCTAATTTGGCGGTGAAAGAGGGATTCGAACCCTCGAAACGCTATAAACGTTTACACACTTTCCAGGCGTGCTCCTTCAGCCACTCGGACACTTCACCATGGCGGAGGATAATATCGAAAAACAGGGCTATCGACAAGGTGAAACAATTGAATTCGAGCAAAAGTTTTAGCTCAATGATATGATTCGCAAAAATAGTGTCGATAATTGAAGACAAGATTATGCAAAGTACTGCAAAAAAAGCCGCACTGCCTGCGATTACCTTGGCAGCTTTAGGGGTTGTGTTTGGGGATATTGGAACCAGCCCACTCTATGCATTGAAAGAATCATTTCATGCTGCACATGGTCTAGGAATTAACCCAGAGAATGTTTTGGGTATTCTGTCGATTATTTTTTGGACTATGACGATGGTCATTACCATTAAATATGCTGCGATTGTGATGCGAGCAGACAACAATGGTGAGGGTGGCATCATGGCATTGCTTGCACTCAATTTACGCAATACGAATTTTAGTGATCGTAGAAAATTGCTTTTAATTTCGATTGGTTTTATTGGGGCTTCACTATTCTTTGGGGATGGTATTATCACCCCAGCTATTTCAGTCTTATCTGCTGTAGAAGGCTTATCCATCGCAACAGATGCTCTAGATCCTTATATTGTGCCGATTGCAATTAGTGTGGTCACAGCTTTGTTTGTGATGCAAAAATATGGAACCGCTTTTGTCGGTAAATTCTTTGGACCTATCACTTTATTATGGTTTTTTTCCCTCGGCATACTTGGAATTTCGAGCATTATTCAAACGCCTTTGGTTTTAGGCATGCTCAGTCCGCATTGGGCCATTCAATTTATTGTGACCCATCCTTTAATGACGTTTTTTATTATGGGAGCCGTGGTACTGACAGTGACGGGTGGTGAAGCACTGTATGCGGATATGGGTCATTTTGGACCAGTACCGATTCGCTTGGCATGGTTTATTGTGGTTTTACCTTGTTTATTGCTCAATTATGCAGGGCAAGGGGCTTTATTACTTCGCGATCCAACAGCCATTGAAAACCCGTTCTATCTTTTAGTGCCAGAGTGGGCTTTGTACCCAATGATTTTCTTGGCTACTATGGCTGCGGTCATTGCTTCTCAGGCGGTGATTTCAGGGGTATTCTCTTTGGCTCGTCAAGCGATTCAATTGGGTTATTTGCCACGTTTGAATATTAAACATACGTCAGATTTAGAGCAGGGGCAGATTTATGTTCCTTTGCTGAATTGGGTCTTGTTAGCGTCAATTATTATTCTGATTCTGATTTTCCAAACCAGCTCGCAGCTTTCTCATGCCTATGGCTTAGCTGTGACGATGACTATGTTGTGTGACACTTTGCTGATTGCTGTATTTATTCGTTATACATGGAAATGGAGCATGCCAAAATTGGTACTGCTGATTATTCCATTCTTAACTTTAGATTTGGTCTTGGTCAGTGCAACTTCACTTAAAGTGCTTTCAGGTGGTTGGGTTCCTTTGCTGATTGGTGGTATTGCTTTCTTATTATTAATGACGTGGAAGCAAGGTCGAGAATTAACTTTTGCTAAGCTTCAGCAAGATACTCTACCGCTGGATTTATTTGTACAAAGTATTGGCGAACAGGCCAACTGGGTTGAAGGTGAGGCTGTTTTCCTAACTGGAACACCGACTGTTGTACCGCATGCGATGCTACACAATATGAAGCACAATAAAGTGTTACATCAAAAGAACATCATTTTGACAGTCAAAATTCAGGATGTGCCGTATGTAGAGGAACAAAATCGTTTCCATGTTGAAACCATGAATCCACATTTCTATCGCGTTGAATTGTATTATGGTTTTAAAGACGAAATGAACATTCCTTATGCACTTGAAGCCGTTTATCAAGCGATTGAGCTTGAATATAACCTGATGCAAATCAGTTTCTTCGTTTCACGTGAGCGGATCATCAGTACGGTGGGTGAGGGCATGATGCCGTGGCGTGAGAAATTATTTATTTCGATGCAAAGAAATACCAGTCCGGTGAGTGACTTCTACCAAATCCCGCCGAACCGTGTGGTTGAGTTAGGTAGTCAAATCGAGATTTAAACTTTAAAAAAACCAGCGTTTACGCTGGTTTTTTTGGAGGATAAATGAATTGTGATCTTAGTTCATTGGATCATTGACTGGTGCTTCAGGCATCGCTTGCATGGGTTGTTCCATTGAAGCATCTGGCAAAGCTTGAGCGGGTGCATCAGGTGATGGCAATGAGTCAGATTCAACTGCATTTACAGGTGTTTCAGCCGAAGAATCGAGCTGAGGTGTAGCCACTGGTGCAGTGTTCATATCTACATTTGCCACTGGTGCGACAGCATCATTAAGTGCTACTTCAGCTTGTTGTGCTGAGAGTTCGGCATTCGGTGCTAGAGGGTGTTGTTCAGTAGGCGTGGCGGCGATTTCTTGTGGAGCTGATGCATCAGGCATCACTTGTTGCACGGGCGCCTCAGTCTGAGTTGTGGTTGGCATCATAGCTTGGTCATTTGGCGTACCCTGAGTAGCTTGATTCACAGGAGCGGGAACATTTGCAACATTCGGTTCAAGTAATTTAATTTGCCCTGAATTTACGAGTTCTTGAATTGAGCCTGGTTGACCGTTCACTGTTGTGGTTATTTTGGCTTGAGATAGGCTTTCCAACGTATCGCCGGGTTGAATAGGTGGTTCAGCAAAAGCAGAAGCACTGACCACTGTACCGATTAAACCAATTGACATTAAAGTTTTAGAATGCATAAGAACTCCGTAAAAGGCATGTATTATTTGTTCGATTCCTTTTTACCTTGGCATATAATTTGAAGTGACAGCAATGAAAGATACGCAATCGCATCACGTTGCCGTAGAAAAACTCTACAAAAAAGACATTTTGTTACATGCAAAATCATCTAAATTTGCAGTTTTGTTTAATTGTTATGCGAATAGCTTTAGAGCGATATACTTCGTATACGCTGATTGTTAAGCTCGTGAAAAATAGATGTTTATGTAGTTGTGATGGCGAAGAAGAAAAGCGGTTCAGGTCAGTCTGTATCTAAAATGTTTAATCAAAATGGGCTGAAATTCATCTTGGGATTAGTGGCAACAGGAAGTTTTGCAATTGCCTTTGGTCAGGAAAAAATTCAGCAATACGTTTCTTTAAGTCCAAGTTCCAATGCAGCCTGTTTAGAGCAGTTTTATCGAGAAACTCCGCCCTATTTGTTGAAAGATAGTTTGAGCAAACACAGTTATGCACTGTGCTTTAATGGTTTTAATGTCATGTATTCGGGTGTTTCAAAAACACCACTGTGGGTAGCAGAAGCGTTGACGCCACAACGTCTGAGTCAGAAAATCCCGCGCGAGGATAATTTCCATGAGGAATCAAATGTTGCGGTAACCCATCGCGCGACATTATCCGACTATCGAGGCTCAGGCTATGACCGTGGACACATGGCGCCTAATGCCGATATGCCGAATAAAGATGCACAATTTGACAGTTTTTCTTTGGCCAATATGGTACCGCAAGCCCCTAAAAATAATCAGCAGGTCTGGCGTGAACTAGAAGAGGCGACGCGTGCAATTGTGACCAAACAAAAGCTTGATGTTTTTGTAGTGACAGGACCTGTATTTCAGGGCAAGAAGCTTAAAACCATTGGACAGGGAGTGATTGTTCCGAGTGCGGTTTATAAGGCTGTGTATATGCCAAAAACAGGGGCGATTGGGGCGTATTATGCACCGAATGATAATTCACAGCAGGTAAAAGTTGTTAGTGTTTGCTATTTGGAAGAGCAGTTGGGAATGAATCTGTTTCCGCAACTGACAGAAGAACAAAAGCGCAATACCTACAAACTCCCGCTGACAGCAAATGCTGTCAAAGCTCAACATGCCATTCAATATTCGCATTGGGATGCAGAAAGCCAGTGTGCGGAAGATGTTTCATCAGAGCAGCTCAAAGCGTTACAAAAAGACTTTAAGTCGGGGTCGAGTCAGTCGAGTGCAAAAAGCACAGATCAGACCAACAGTACAGGCATTGATTCGGCTACACAGGATGCTATTGTGAAGCAATTGATTGACGTATTGTTGCAATATATTTTGCAGCTGTTACGTTAACGTTCTAAGCAGCTGGATGTGTATAGGTTCAGCTGCTTTATTCGATGACTGAAGCATAAATAAGAGTAAAAATAATATGTTTAAACCTTTTATACAGGGAGCGGAGTCACATGCCATTCATGACTTGACTCTTGATAATGACGTGGACTGTGTCAGTATTTATGGCAATTTACAACTCACCAAAGACCAAGTGGGTTTAGCCGCAGCCAAAGCATTACAGAGCTATATCAATGCCATCGTGCAACAGCTAGAAAGCGAGGTTCAACTTCCTGAAAAAATTCAGCGTTCAGAGACAGGGGAAATTGATAACCCTTTTTTATAAGTTCTAAGCATGTTCCATGTGGAACATTTAAAAAACCCACATTCGTGGGCGTTATGCTGGTAGGGAATGGGAACAGCGTCTAAGCCTTTCTTTCCAAAATTTTATAAATGATGGCACCGATAATTGCGCCAATAATAGGTGCCACCCAAAATAACCAAAGTTGGCTTAACGCAGCGGTTTCGGCAAAGAGGGCAACACCTGTACTACGGGCTGGATTGACCGAAGTGTTGGTGACAGGAATACTAATCAAGTGAATAAGTGTGAGAGCCAGACCAATCGCGATTGGGGCAAAACCAGAAGGTGCAAGTTTATCGGTCGCACCCATAATGATAATTAAAAACATTGCTGTTAGGACAATTTCAATAATTAAAGCTGAGATTAAAGAATACTGACCAGGAGAGAGCTCGGCATAACCATTGCTGGCAAATCCTCCTGTGCCAACAAACCCGGCTTGCCCTTGTACAATCAAATACAAAACCCAAGCTGCTAAAATTGCACCAATAACTTGAGAAATAATATAGGGAATCAGATCTTTGCTCTCAAAGCGACCACCGACCCATAAACCGATACTGACGGCAGGGTTAAAGTGTCCACCCGAGATGTGTCCGAGTGCAAAAGCACCCGTTAAAACGGTTAAACCAAAGGCAAGAGCAACGCCTAGAAAGCCGATGCCCAATTCAGGGAAAGCTACAGCAAAAATAGCACTGCCACAACCTCCGAAGACCAACCAAAATGTTCCGATGAATTCAGCAAGATATTTATTCATAATGCGCCTTTTGTAGTTATTGATGTTTTATTTGTTTACAACGTATATTTAACGAGAAAACGATCGTTTTTCAATCAATTTTAACAAAAAAGCGTGACATCTTGATGACCTTAGAAAATTTGAGGATTGTTAGTCAACGTGTTGTAGTCGCCATTGTTGCGGGGTGAGCTCAGTCCATTGTTTAAAGGCACGCTGAAAAGCACTTTGTTCAGAATAACTGAGCAAGAGGGCAATTTCCTGTAAGCTCAAGTGTGGATCTTTTAAATATTGTTCTGCCAAGACACGTCTTACTTGTTGCATTCTGTGTTGATAAGTCGTGCCTTGTTGTTGTAAGTGGCGCTGTAGTTGTCGTACTGAAAAGCTCAATTGCTTCGCAATATGCTCAATTTGATATTGGTTTTTTTGGAGTCCTGTCAAAATAGCATGTTGTAGCCGTTGGTCAATGTGAGTGGAATTGGGCAATTTTTCAAGTAGGGCTTCGGCTTGCTGTAACAGTAGTTTTTGTAAGGTTTGATCGCCTTGTTGAAAAGGCATAGATAATTCACGCAGTGGAATCATCATCATCGGTCGACTTTGGGAAAAGCGAACGCGACAATTAAAATACTGTTCATACTGTAGGGTATTTTTAGGGGTAGGATGCGTGAAGTGCACTTCATAAAGCTGAATATCTTCATGGGCGACAAAGTGTTTCATAAATTGAATCATCAGTGCCATTGCCACTTCATTACTCAGTTGTGTGGTGAGTTCAATCGGCATTTCCACCCAACCAAAACATAGGTTTTCACCTTCAACGGCAACATATAATGAGCTACCATCATAAATCAGCCGATGAAAGTCATGGTAACGGGTCAGTGCTTCACCAAGCGTCTCACAGGATAGCGCAATATAGGCCAAGATACCTAAATGCTTAGGTTGTACATATTGAGCAATGTCGAGTCCGAGAGCCGGCGTTTGTAGATGGCTGTCGAGATCATTCAACAACGCTAACCACAGAGCATAATCAAAACGTTCTAAATTCTGAACTTTCTCAAGTTTTTCAGAAATTGGATAGCCCACCGCTTGGCAATAGGCATAAAGTAAATGACCTAGCCCGCCGTAGACTGAACCTGTGTAGTCTTTGAAATGTTGCATTTATTCGCTCTATTGTTCTTGTCGTGATTTGTCAATGAATTGGAATGCTAGGGTCAATATTTAGCATAGTTTCCACATTATATTCAATCTGAAAACAGGAGGGATTTGACATGTGGAAGGGTTTTGTCGCGGGATTGGTGGTGGCCAATGCCTTTGAGTGGGTGGCACATAAATATATTTTGCATGGTACACACCGTGCGGGTAAGCCACGCTACAGCCCTGTGCCTGACAGCATGAAGTCACATTGGGAGCATCACCGAGAAGTACGTAAAACGGCGTTTCACGACCACGGGTATGTTGAAGGCTGGAGTAACTGGCGTACTAAAAATGAGATCATTTCACTGGCTGTAGTCGCGGGTGTATTTGGAACATTATTTTATCCAGTGTCCAAAGGGATGACTTTATCTGTGCTGTATTCTGCTGGAAACTATTATTATATTCACCGCCGTGCGCACTTAGAACCTGACTGGGCAATGCGTAAAATTCCGTGGCACTATGACCACCACATGAACTCTAATCAGGATGCCAACTGGTGTGTGACTAAGCCGTGGTTTGACTATATTTTAGGGACTCGCGTGATTTCATCATTGGACTTGCAAGAACAAAATCCATTGGGCATTACCTTGCCTCAAAGCGTGTCTGAGCGTTTAACTCAATGGGTAAATCAGGTCTTTCCTGCAAAATGGGTTAAGGCACCAGAAGCTGTTGAGAGTAAGCCTAGGCAGATGACAGAAACTATCGCTGGATAATAGGGTTAATGTGAGAGTTGTCGTGATTTGTCAATAAAATTGGTATGTATTGTCAATATTTCATCATTTGAACATCTTATAGTAAAGCTGTTGATGAGGTGATTTCACTTCATGAGCTTAGTACGTCATTTTTCATTTTCCAGTTTAACAGAGCAATATAGTCGTTATTCTAGGTTTATAGGGAGTCGCAAGACTCCCTTTTTTTATCTCAAAAATTGAGAGTGTAGGTTCGAACAAGATCTAGAGAGCATTCTAAGCTTTAACATCTGTTGCATAATTGAGGCAATGGCACTAGCTGTGAATGAGTACAGTGGAATTGAGCTTTTTAATTCATCTGTTTTTTAAAGCCCGTTAAAATATAGCGATCCATTTCGTCCTTATACTGTGGAGAAAACTGGAAGCAAATGGGGTCATTCACTTTTAATGTGTTCAGCACTGAAAAGCGTTGTCTGGCTTGTAGACTGTTGGTAAATATGAACCCTTGTCGATCATTTTGAAAATAAAAGGCTTTTTCAATGCTGACGTTGTGTCGGTTTTGCTGTCTGATTTCTACCCATTGATGAAAAGTTCCGCAATAACGAATTTGCTCAGGGGCGGCAAAGGCTTTTTTATAATACTGTGTGAGTTGGTATTCTGAGAACATTACATAACTAAACATGCACAAGCCTAAGAAGGGAATAATGGCGAACATGGTAAAAGGATGATCTGTGTATTTTCTTAATAGGTACAGTAATAGAAATAAGAAAGCGATGCCAAAGATAAGAAAAATAACCTGTAAGTCTTGCACTGTTTGATCTCTAATTGTTGTTCTAAATAGTTATAAAAAACTGAAGTCATAAAAAAAGAGCATCTTTCGATACTCTTTTAATCATTTCAGAATGATGCTGTCAATTATAAACGCATTTCAATGCCTTGTTCCGCAAGGTATTTCTTCGCTTCAGGAATGGTGTGTTGCCCAAAGTGGAAAATTGAAGCAGCCAGTACGGCGTCGGCTCCACCTTTTAAAATACCATCGGCCAAGTGTTGTAAGTTGCCAACACCACCCGAAGCAATGGTTGGAATAGTGACACGGTCATTGATTTGGCGCATCAGCTCGAGGTCATATCCTGCTTTGGTGCCATCGGCATCCATCGAGGTAATCAATAGTTCACCTGCGCCAAAGTTAGCCATTTTCACTGACCACTCAATGGCATCAATGCCTGTTGGTTTACGGCCACCATGAGTGAAAATTTCCCATTTATTTTCACCCGTTTTTTTTGCATCAATAGCAACCACAATACACTGTGCGCCAAAGCGTTGCGATGCTTCTTGGACAAATTCAGGATTAAACACAGCTGCTGAGTTAATGCTCACTTTGTCTGCACCAGCATTGAGTAAGAGACGAATGTCTTCAACTTTACGTACCCCACCACCGACAGTTAAGGGAACAAAAACCGTTTCAGCCATACGTTCAACGGTACGGTAGGTTGTGTCGCGGCCATTTGAGGTTGCTGTAATATCTAAGAAGGTAATTTCATCAGCACCTTGCTCGTTATATCGGCGTGCTACTTCTACTGGGTCACCTGCATCACGAATATCAAGGAATTGAACACCTTTCACTACACGACCGTTGTCTACGTCGAGGCAAGGAATAATACGTTTAGCTAGCATAATTTTTTCCAAAAATAACAGCCGATTATGAAACTTCGCGACTTAGATGCTACACCTTAATAGTCGGAGCAGGTATTCTATCAAACTTATGTAAGTTTTTTCGCAGGTTTTATATGTCGGTTTATACCACTTTGACTTTACAGGAAGTTCAGGCGTTTGCAGCACCTTATGGACTAGAGGTGATGGATCTGATCCCGATTCAAGGCGGTATTCAAAATACGAACTATTTTATTGTGTGTGAAAATGCTGTGCAGTACGTGTTAACTGTATTTGAAGAGATGGATGAACAAGGCGCAGGCGAGTTGGTTCCTGTACTTGAGCATTTGGGCCAAGCAGGTTTAACGGTACCCGTGCCATTAAGTCATTCAGGTAAAGCCATTCATAGCTTAAAAGAGAAGCCCGCACAAATTGCCCCACGGATGATGGGCAAACACCCTATGCCTGCGACCCTTGAGCAAACTGAGGCAATTGCCGTTGCACAAGCGAAAATGCATGTAGCACTGCAAGATTTTCCACTGGAACGTGCAGAATACCGTGACCATGATTACTGGCTGGCGGTGGCATTAGACATGAAACCGACTTTAACTGAAGCGGATCAAGTATTATTGAGCAAATTATTGGGTCTATACGATGCATTGTCGGCAGTTTATCCGAATCGTCCAAAAGGTTTTATTCATTCGGACTTATTTCGAGACAATACTTTGTTTGAGGGCAATCAGCTCAAGGGCATTTTAGACTTTTATGAACTGAATAAAGATGAGTTCTTGTTCGATATTGCGATTACGCTGAATGACTTCTGCACCGAATACCCAAGTGTACATTTAAATGAAGCCAAGGCCATCGCATTTTTAAACGCCTATGAAAGCATTCGTCCTTTAACTGCTGATGAAAAATCTTGCCTAGAGTTGTATCTCGCAATGGCTGCTGCACGTTTTTGGATGATGCGTTTACAAGTGGCACAAAAAAATGCAGAACAAGGCCGTACTGGGGAGGATATTTTGCAGAAAAATCCTGTCGAAATGCGTAATATGGTGATTGACCGCTTAAAGTTTGTAACTACTTAAATAGGAAAGAAAAATGCGTGACCAAGGACGACTCATTGAATGGTTTGATGATAAGGGCTACGGCTTTATTCAGCCTAACGATGACAGCAAAGATCGCGTGTTTTTACATATCAAGGACTTTGCGCGGCAAGGTCCTCGCCCCATAGTAGGATGTGCATTGGAATATAATGCGATTTTAGATGCGCAAGGGCGTTATCGTGCACAGCAAGTCAGCTATTTAAAAGCATCACAAACCCAAAATAATCGGACTCAAAAGAAGCCCCTGAAAAAGACCGTACAAGGCCAAAATTTGCGTCCAATGCAAATCGCTTCGGTGGCGTACATTGTTGTTTTAGCGTTGTTGGTGCTGCTGGGGCGTTTAAGTGGGTTGGTGTTGCTCTTTATTAGTTTAATGAATGCAGCCAGTTATTGGTTCTATGCACAAGACAAAGAAGCGGCGCAAAATGGGCAGCGCCGCGTACCTGAAAATACGTTGCATCTGCTTTCATTTTTAGGCGGATGGCCTGCCGCATGGCTGGCACAACAAAAGCTACGTCATAAAACACAAAAACAACCCTTTAGAAAGATTTACTTTTGTACAATCTTTTTCAATATTCTTTTAATTTTATGGCTTATTTCTCCTTTCAATAGTTTGCCTATTTAAAGTCAAAAGCCCACTTTATGAGGGACAATATGAATTATTCAGTCGATCAAGATCCGAATCGTAGCCTGACCTTTATTCTTTATATTTTGTATATTGTTGCGATTTTTTCTGCAGGAATTTTAGCAGTGATCGCTTTAGTCATTAATTACATCAAGCGCGATGCAGTCCGTGGTTCTATTTTTGAGAGCCATTTTACATGGCAGATTCGCACGTTTTGGTGGTATTTAATTTGGAACGTGATTGCCTTTGTGCCGTTTCTTTTCTTATTCTTTACAGGTGAAAATGCCACGGCATTTGCAGGTGTAGCACTAGGCGCTTCAACCTTCTGCGTCGCCGTGATTGTACTGTCATGGGTGTGGATTGTATATCGTGCGATTAAAGGCATCATTCGTTTAAATGATAATGAGCCGATGTATCAATAAGACCAGATGACTTTAAAAGGGCAGTTTGCCCTTTTTTTAGGTCTGTATCTTTTGAGATGGGATTTATGCACTGAGATGAAACCATATAATGCAGCAGTTTCACTATTTTTGCGCAGGCTTTAAAAAAGCACTGTACCAAATTAAATTTTATGTTTTACATTTTTGTTCAATAAATCTTACATTTTTAATATTTATAATTTACATTTTTATTTAATATATTTTACATATTTAATAATTTAAATTTACTTTTTTAATAAAATAACTATACATTAATGTACAGTTATTTATATAAAAATATGTTCGATATTGATTATAAAAAATAGCATGATTCTGGCTAGGCATAGAATCTTCCACGACGACGACGCAAGCCTAAAACATGAATGGCACGAACCAGTACGGCATAAGAAACCGAATAGCCAAAGTGCTGTTCAAAAAGTGGAACTAAATCGCTAATATTTTGAAATTTTGTATTTTTAACAAATACTTGGAATTCATTCCAGTCTTTAATGTGGCTAGGTGCTCCACGATTACTAGCTGCTTTTGGAGATAAATCTCCAGTTTCTTCCTCTAGCTTAATCCATGCATCGAGGGTCACACGTGAGATGTTGAATTCTTTGCAAACAGCAACCTTATAATCAGTGAGTTTATAGCGTTGAATTGCTGCTTTTCGAGTTTCTAAATCGTATTTAGGCATTTTATTCAATATTCTTAAAATACAGAAGATGCTATTATATGGCATAGTTGTTGCAAAAACCAAAATCACTAGATTGAAAAATGAAAGATGGTGATTTCGGTGAAAAATGCAGATTTTTCTTTAAAGAAAATGTCACTATGGCAAGTGGTCATTATTGGTGTGGCCTACATGACCCCAATGGTGGTGTTCGATACTTTTGGTATCGTGTCTGGGATCACCGATGGTCGTGTGCCATTGGCGTATATTCTGGCGTTGTTTGCAATGCTATTAACGGCATTTAGTTATGCACGTTTTAGTCGGGTCAGCGGTGACTCAGGCTCTGCTTATAACTACACCGCACAGTCCTGTGGAGCTAAAGCGGGCTTTTTTGTTGGTTGGTGTTCACTGCTCGATTATATTTTACTGCCTTTAGTTAATGCTTTACTGGCGGGTATTTATTTGGAAGCGGTCATTCCGAGCGTGCCCTATTGGGTCTGGGTGGTTTTATTTACAGGTTTAGTCACCCTAATCAACTGCTTCAGAATCAATATTTTAGCGAACTTGAGTTTGGTGTTTGTGCTTTTGCCCTTACTGTTGATGGTTCTGTTTATTTATTTGGTCATTCAAGGGGTGGGGTCAGAGCAAGGTTATGATCATGTACTGACTTTAGCGCCATTGTTTAATGGGGACAGCTCTGTTTTACCTTTGATTGCGGGCGCCTCCATTTTATGTTTTTCATTTTTGGGTTTTGATGCAGTTACGACCATGTCGCATGAGACCAAAGATCCGCAAAAGAACATTCCGCGCGCGGTTTTACTTACCACATTGGCTGGGGGGGCCATCTTTATCACAGCATCATGGTTTATTCAGTTGTACTTCCCAACGAATGTTCGTTTTAACAAACCTGATGAAGCTTTACCTGAGATTGTTCTCTATGTCGGAGGGGCATTGTTCCAAGCTGTATTTCTGTGTGCTCAAATCATGAATACCTTTGCTTCAGGTCTGGCGACCCATGCGAGTGCTTCACGCCTAATTCATATTATGGCGAAAGATGGCATTTTCCCCAAAGCAACCTTTGGGCAATTACATGCAAGACTGGGTACCCCCTTGTACGCGGTATTGAGCATTGGCTTGATCTCATTGTCTGCCATTTTCTTAGATCTTGCGACTGTGGTCAGTATGATTAGCTTTGGTGCATTGATTGCCTTTACGGCGGTGAACTTCTCGGTTTTTGTGAAGTTTTATCTGTTGGAAAAACAAACTCAAGGCGTCAAAAACAAATGTCTCAATTTGATCCTGCCTCTGTTATCCGTATTGGTGATGCTTTGCCTGTGGGTCAACTTAGAACGAAATGCCCTGATTTTTGGGTGCTCTTGGCTAGCAATTGGTATTGGGCTATTTATTTATAAGAAATTGAAAAAGCAAAACATTGTAATTGGAAATGCATACTAAGCCCTGCATGAAAATGAAAGTAATATTGAGTGTAAATGAAATGAATATGAATAAACCGACATTTGTAGATGACGTTGAATACAAAGCCAGTTTTGCTGTACAAAGCGGCAAAGAGTGGAATTGGTTAAACCCGCAACATGGTGCGTTTGATCATCCTGCCAATTATTATGAAAGTTCAATGCATGTATGGCATGAGTTTGATGCTTTAAATGCAGATATCGAATGTGATGTCGTAGTGATAGGTGGTGGCTTATTGGGAACCTCGGCAGCACTGCATTTGTCGGAGCAGGGTGTAGATACGGTCTTGGTTGAAAAGAACCGAGTGGGCAGTGCTGCCTCAGGGCGCAATGGTGGGCAACTCACACCGGGATTGGCACGTTGGGAAGCCGAAACCATGATCGAGCACTTCAGCTTTGAAGAGGCAAAAAAGTTATGGCACTTTACCTCAACTGAAGCCATGACTTTGATTGATGACATTACTGAAAAATATGATTTAGATTTACAACGTAAACGTGGACATCTAACGGCCGCAGTACACCCAGGGCATTTAGATGCCTTGCGTGAAGGCATGCAAGCACGTCAGTACTTAGATGAAAAAAATACCTCAATGCTGACCCAAGAGGAATTACGAGAGCATGTGCAATCGGATAACTATTTTGGTGGTTTATTGGATCATTTAGGTGGACATATTCATCCTTTAGCGTTGACACGTGGTCTGGCGTATGGCTTTTGCCAAAAGGGCGGTAGCATCTATGAGCAAACAGAAGTTCAGTCGATTCAGGAACGTGCCGATGGTATTTATGTGACCACAGCGCAAGGGGTGATTAAAGCGCGTAAAAGCGTGGTGATGGCTGTACATCATGCTTCATTTAAACTATTAGAAGAACGTAATCAAACTACGATTCCTTTTTATACTTACGTCTGTACCACAGCACCTTTAGCATTAGATTTGAAAGAGCTATTGCCGACGGATCTGCCTGTATACGATACGCAATTTCAAATTGATTACTACCGTGGCGTTTCAAAAAACCGATTGTTATTTGGGGGCGAAGGCACTGGCTCGTGTTGGAGTCCTGAACAAACCCATGACTATTTGCTGGGACGTATTCAGCATGTATTTCCTCAGCTAGAGCAGGTGGCACTTGACTTTGTGTGGAGTGGAACGACAGATTTAACCGTTAATGGTGCGGCGGACAGTCGGAAATTTGGTCATCAATATCCCATTTATGCCGTACAGGGCTGGAGTGGGCATGGTGTTGCGCAAACGGTGCGTATTGGTAAAGCCATTGCCGATGATTTCTGTGGTCAATGTGATGATTTTAATATGTTGACCCGAATTCAACATCAGAACATTCCTTTTGGTCGGGCATTGGCACCGTTAGTGATTCCAATTGCCAAAAGTATGTATGGTTTAGGAGCAATGATTAATCCGGGTAAGATGGTATCGTTCTAAACATGAACTTGTGCTGCTGAATCTATACAATTTATGTTTAGACTCAGCAGACACCGCATTTGAACGTTAAATTAGTGCTGTTCAGCTTCTTTTTTTGATTTCAACAGTTTGGGTTTCCATTCACTCATCATAATGCCAAACACCACCAAGAGACCGCCCAACAAAGCCAGTGGTGCTAAACGTTCTCCTGCAAGGCGCCCAAATAGCGCTGCCCACACAGGCTCTCCTGCGTAAATAATCGCTGCTTGTGATGGGTTGACTGAGCGCTGTGCCCAATTCATGACATATTGAATCACAGCACTGGCAAGCCCCAATCCAAATGCAATGCCTAATAATGGCCATGAAAAAGCAGGTAGTTGTTGCTCACCAGCCAGTGGCATGGATGCAAAAGCGAGCACAGAGGCAACCGCCAGTTGAATGACCGTCACCCGACCAATATCAACTTTTGGGGCAAAATAACCAATCAGAATAATTTCCATTGCTATAGCAATTGCACCGAACAGGGTTAAGGTCTGGCCAAAATTCAATGAGATTGAGTTCAGACTATTGCCTGTGAGCAGGACTAAGCCTATAAACGCACAGAGTGCACCAATCCAAATCATAAAATGGGGCACTTTACGAAAGATCAACCACAATAGTAGGGGGACTAGGGGGACATACAGTGCCGTTAAAAAGGCAGATTCACTGCTACTGACTGTTTGTAGTCCGACCGTTTGTGTGCCATAGCCAATCGTGACCATACAGCCAATGAGTGCACCTGCCCACAGGTCCTGCCGGGTGATGTGTTTTAAATGTTGATAGGAAAATAAGCCAATAATGGTCGCGGCACAGGCGAAACGACAACCGACAAAGAACATGGGGGAGCTAAAATTTAAGGCATATTTCACGGCCAAGAAGGTGCCGCCCCAAATAAAAGTAATGAGAATCAGCGCAATCACAGGCGCTTTAGAACCGAGCTGAGTATTCAACATAAAAAGACTGGTGTGCAATATATTGCACATAGCTTGTCATGCTTTGTTTTTGTGTGCAATATATTGCTCAATATTTTTTTTGATTTATCTGTATGAACTCTCCTGCGGTGCTACAACACGTCAGCCAAAATGTGCGTCATTATCGAAGTTTAAAAGGCCTGAGTCAGCAGCAACTCGCTGATTTAGCTGGGTTAAGCCGTCGTATGGTAGCTGGGGTTGAATCTGGGCAGGACAATATTAGTCTGGCAAAGCTCAGCTTGATAGCCGATGTGCTTGAGGTCGATTTTGTACAAATTATTGCTGCGCCTGAACAGCAAGGGCAAGCGGTGGTGAACGTTTTGGCTTGGCAGGGCACACAAGCACACAGTGAAGCAAAATTAATGGCTTCAGCGGCAGCGACACAAAAAGTAGAGCTATGGACATGGGTACTGGCACCGAATGAACACTATAGTGCTGAACCTGACCCAGAAGGCTGGCGTGAGATGCTCTATGTGATGGAGGGTGAACTAACTTTGGATTTGGCAGGCGACATGAAAGTCTTGGGTGTAGGAGAGTCGATCGTTTTTTCGAGTGCCATTGAATACCAATATATCAACCGTGGCAATGTATCGTTAAAGTTTATTCGTAATGCAATTTATTAAGAAGCAGATCTTCAAACTGATATTTAATGCATAAAAAAGAGGTCAATAGACCTCTTTTTTAAATTCTACAGTTAGAGCGATTGTTCATCTAATAGCAATTGTGCTTCACGTAGGTTTAAACTGCCTTCGTAAATCGCACGACCAGTAATTGCACCTAAAATACCAGGTTGACCTTTGAGGTTACGTACGTCATCAAGGTTGGTCACACCACCTGATGCAATCACAGGTAGGCCAGAGTATTGTGCCAGTTGAACAGTTTGTTCAACATTGACCCCTTGCATCATGCCGTCACGTGCAATGTCGGTATAGACAATGCTTGATACGCCTGCATCGGCAAAACGTTTGGCCAAATCAGTTGCCTTCACATCGGTCACATTGGCCCAACCATCGGTGGCCACCATGCCATTCATGGCATCAATCCCGACAATGATATGACCTGCAAATTTCTTACAAGCTTCTTCAACAAACTCAGGTTCTTGAACTGCTTTGGTGCCAATAATGACAAAAGATACACCCGCTTCTAGGTAGTGTTCGATGGTTTCTAGTGAGCGAATACCGCCGCCGATTTGAATGGGCAGTTCAGGTTGTGCGCGAGCAATCGCTTCAACCACAGGTTTATGAATTGGCGTACCCGCGAAAGCACCATTTAAATCGACCAAATGTAAGCGACGCGCGCCTTCATTTACCCAGTGCTGTGCAGTTGCAACAGGATCATCAGAAAAAACCGTATCGTCTTCCATACGACCTTGTTTTAAACGAACACATTTGCCATCTTTCAGGTCAATTGCAGGGATGATCAGCATGCTTTCGCTCCTAGCCAAATCTTAAATAAAATCAATGTCAGTCATCTTAGCAAAGTATTGGCAATTTTCTAAGCACCTGTTACAGCTTTTCATGACGAGGAGGTTTTATGATATTTTCCAGTTTTTGCAAAATCTCTTTCGGTAGTTGTTCCAAATGCCGCAATTCTTCAAAAACCAACAGGGCGGCGTAGGCATCGGCGGCAGCATAGTTAATTTGTTCAGGCGTAAGGACTTTCCTTGCCCAATTTGACGTGCTGACTTTTTTGCTTTTCGGGAAGTTGAGTTGAAACAGCAGGGCGATGGCATTTTTAATGCCAACAGGGTTGCTCAACCCAAAGCTTGCAAAGCATTTTGACAGCTCAACGATACCATTTAACTCAAAGCCTTTTTTACGGAACAGATGAGCATCATTTTTTAAACCAAAACCCACTTTGAGCTGGTCTGGATTCGCCAAAAATGGCGCAAGGAAGCTCCAAATGGGAGGGCTCATTTGAAACAAATAAGCACGCTCGACGCTGGCCAGTTGAATGAGATGTGGCCCAGTAGAGACTTCTCCCACTTGAAAGGTCGGTTTGGACTCGCTATCAAAACCGAAGATGGCAATCTGTTCCAGTTCAGTGCGAATGGCTTCACACTGTTCTATGTTCTGAATGACATGAATCGCTTGCATTGGCAAATTTTGAAAACGAGGCAAAATTTGAATGTGTTCTTTGTTGGGGATAGGGAGACTGGGTAGGGAATTATTCATGTTATATCTGAGGCATGCTTTTATCTCAGACTAGTGGTTTTTGATTTTAAAGGCAAAATAAAACCTGCAAGAAGCAGGTTTTAAGTACAATCCAAGATAACAGAATGCATTTTTATTGCTGTTGCATTTCGATCTGTGATTGATTGGCACGCAGTATATAGCTTTGATAAGAAGGCAAAGCAATTGCTGCTAAAATACCAACGACAAATAGCAGGATATAAATCCACGCTAGAATTGTTTCCCAACCTGCGGTTGGGCGTGGCGAACCATAGCTATTGCTACGATCATCACCTGGTGCAAAAATCAGGTAAAGCATTAAGATCACGTTAGCAAGAGGTACCAGCATTAACAGCGATAACCAGCCCGTATGGTTGCGGTCATGTAGGCGACGAATGGTAAATACGAAGGTGAAATAGAAAATTGCTATATAAATCACAGCAAGAAAAATCATGCCACCACCAAAGTTGCCTGTTTCCATGTTGATGAAAGTCGTTGGAAAAATCACGGCAAAAATACCAATGATAATCACAGCGACGATGGCAAGGAGGCAGTTCCATGCGAGATATGAAAAACGTCCGAAGCGACCTGCGGCGTTCAGCGCAGATTCTTGTACATATTGAGTCATAGTGACTTACCTTATCGTTGTAAATTAAATTTTTTATAAATAAAAATGTCTAAAAAGCAGGCAAATCATAATCAAATTTGGTGACAATGGAAAGGCATTGTAATTATTTGGTGTGTAGTAGTGTGCTGTAAAACAAAAACTTTCTATCAATATTAAATTAGTACCCGATTACTAGAATTCCTTTTAATGGAAGAATAATACGCTGTGACGTGTAAAGCGTATCTAAAAATTGATATACCTTTTGAAAATCATCTGATTGGCGGTAAGTATTTCGCACAGCTAAAACTAGATAGTCGATATTAACCATCATACTGGCTTGAAATACATCTTTTAAAAACTGGTTATTGGCGACTGCGCGTCCAGCTTCGACTTCAATAACGATTTTTTGCTCGAAATGAATGGCATCGGCTAAGAAACTTTTAGAAGCTTGGTTGTTATAACCGAATAGGACTGGAACAAGGATTTTATCTTCGGAAGATTTACTTTTTTCAACTTTGAACCCGATTTTTTCAAGCCCAGTTGCAATAGTAAGAAGAACTTCATTGCTGGAAAGTTGATGTGTTTGTGAACTTATACCAGTAATGTGCTGCTTGAAGACTTCAGTAACCTCTAAAAGTTTTGGTGGTGTGGGGCAAGAGCGAGGAAAGAATTGGAATTGGAGCATTTTGTATATTTCTAAACTGTTATTTGTAGATAATAAGAGAAAAGCTCAACTGAAGTTGAGCTTTTTAAAATCAAACAGAGGCTGGAATGAATTAAATTTTCCATTCCACAAAGTTTTTTAGCAGTTGCAAACCTGCGGTATGACTTTTTTCAGGGTGGAACTGTGTTGCAAATAAATTTTCTTGATGAATCACGGTACAGAACTCTAAACCATAGTCACAAGTTGCAGCCACAATGTCGCTATTCTTCGGTTCAACATAGAAGCTGTGAACAAAGTAAAAACGTGCATCTTGTTCAATGTCTTTCCACATTGGGTGGCTTGGGTCAGCTTGATGAACTTGGTTCCAGCCCATGTGTGGCACTTTTAAGCCATCTACATCTGGAAAACGTCTTACCGTTCCTTCAAAAATACCGAGAGCATCGACACCGCCGTTTTCTTCAGAGCGTTGCATCAGTGCTTGCATGCCGACACAGATCGCCAAGACTGGTTTATTAAATGCCGCATGACGAATGACTTCATCAATCCCTGCTTCATGCATGCCTTGCATACAGTCACGCATGGCGCCTACGCCAGGGAAGACAATTTTATCGGCCTGAGCAATCAGTTTAGGATCATTGGTCACATCGACTGTTGCACCGACATGTTCAAGCGCTTTTGCTGCTGAGTGTAGGTTACCCATACCATAGTCAAGAAGGGCAATACGGGTCATTACAAGCTACCTTTGGTTGAAGCAATGGTGTTGGTTGCACGTGGGTCAATTTCACATGCCATACGAAGCGCACGGGCAAAAGCCTTGAACACACTTTCAATTTGGTGGTGGCTATTTTTCCCTTTGAGATTATCAATGTGCACTGTCATTAAAGCATGGTTCACAAAGCCTTGGAAAAACTCAGAGAATAAATCCACATCAAAACGACCAATCATGGCGCGAGTAAATGGAATATCCATAAACAAACCTGGACGGCCCGATAAGTCCACCACAGCACGGCTCAAGGACTCATCCAACGGTGCATAAAAATGACCATAACGGCGTAAACCTTTTTTGTCACCTAAAGCTTTGGCAAAAGCCTGTCCAAGCGTGATACCACAATCTTCAACCGTGTGGTGATCATCAATTTCCAAGTCGCCATCACATTCAATATCAATATCAAATAAGCCATGTCGCTTGATTTGATCAATCATATGATCTAAAAAGGGAATACC